>JAPKGY010000540.1 GCA_026647385.1 Phycisphaerae bacterium
TTTTGTTGCGGGGGTCGTAATGGTCGGTCATTTCGCCGGGAACGCCTTGAATTTGCAGTCCATGCAGTCCGCTGGAGGCGATCAGGCGGCGCGGGAACTCGCCCAGTCGGTTCGCGATCATCGCGCGGACGTGATCATTTTCGACGATGATTTGTCCCCGGCACAGCTTCGCGAAGTCGAGGAAGCCACCCGCTGTCGGGTCATCGATCGCAGCGAGCTGATCCTGGACATCTTTGCCAGCCGGGCCCGCACGCACGAGGCTCGGCTCCAGGTTGAACTGGCCCAGTTGGAATACACCGCTCCGCGGCTGCGGGGCATGTGGACCCACCTCGAGCGAATCGCCGGCGCGGGCGGCGGCACGGGAGCCGGGGCCGTCGGAGGCATCGGCACGCGCGGACCGGGCGAACGGCAGATTGAAATCGACCGGCGGATCGTCGGGCGTCGCGTCACGCAGCTCAAGAGGCAGATCGACGAGATCGACCGGCGCAAGGTTCGCCAGGTGCGCGCCCGCCACGAGCATTTCAACGTCTCGCTCGTCGGCTACACCAACGCGGGCAAGAGCACGTTGATGAACGCGCTGACCGATGCGGGCGTGCTCACCGAGGACCGGCTTTTCGCCACGCTGGACACCAAGACGCGCCGCTGGAACCTGGGTGGCGGCGATCACGCGTTGTTGAGCGATACGGTCGGGTTTATCCAGCGGCTGCCGCACCATCTGGTCGCGTCGTTCCGGGCGACGCTGGAGGAGGCGATCCACGCCGACCTGCTCTTGCACGTCGTCGAGGCCTCCTCGCCGCGCGCGTCGCAGCAGTATGAGGCGGTCACCCAGGTGCTGGACGAACTGGGCTGCTCGGGCCACAAGACGCTCGTGCTGCTCAACAAGCTCGACGCGGTCGAGGACCCGTCGATGCTGATGGTGCTGCGCAAACAGCTTCCGGAGGCGTTGCCGATCTCGGCGAGGACCGGCGCGGGCCTGGCGGAACTGGTCGAGTACGTGCGTCCGCTGGTGGCCGGCGTCTCGCAGAGGGTGACGCTCAAGCTCAAAACCTCCGAAGGCAAGGCGATCGCCTTCATCGAACGGCACGCCCAGGTGCTCGATCGCCGCTATACCAATCATTCCGTCGAAATGGACGTGGTCATCGGCACCAGCCATCTCAACCGCATCCGCGAGAACCATCCGTCCTGCCAGATCATCGTGCAGAAGTGAGCGGGAAAAGCCGAAACGCCGAAAAGCCGAAACCAAGTAGTCAAAAGGAAAGAAACTGCAGCATCGCTCCAGGGCACCGTGATCCTGTTACGGGCGATTCCCTCCAAGTTCCCGCACGTTTCTCAATCTGTGTCAATCTGTGTGATCCCTGGCTCTGCATTCATGCTACAGTCTCGAAGGAAACGCTGAAATCGGACGGGCTTGCTTTGCGACGTGGCTTTCAGGTGGGCGAGGACGTGGGTGGGAGGTTGTCATGTGCTGGCAGTTCGAGGGGCGATGGGGCCAGGGTGTTTGCTGGCCGGCCTGGCGTGTGGTGGGGGCGTGGTCAGGCGCCCGCGATAAAAACATTGTCCGCAGCATGATGATCTCACCCAGGCAAAGAAAATACGGCGGGGCAACGACCACCCAGATCAGCACGAGGAGACCGGCAGTCCCCAGAGTTGGTAACGCTGTCCGGAAAGACTGGGGCCGTTTGCGCTCAAAGGACCAGATCACGACGGCAATTGCAGCGAGGGGCATCACAATGACCAGTGTCAGTAGGACAGCCATGAATGGTGCCGTCTTGGCTTGCGAGTCTGGTATGAGGATGAGAGGTGCAACAGCTCATCCGGCTCCCCACCGCCCAGACGTGACCGGTGGTCTTCTCGTCCGGGGGGCCGTCTGTTGCCGGGAATCCTCAGGGGCGCTCCTGAGTTTCCATGCCTGGGATCTGCGCGCGACCGCCGTGTAAGGTCTCACTCGCCGCCCATGGCGGCCAATCTTTCGTCGATGAGTTTGCCGACGATCTGGGGGTCGGCTTTTCCGCCGGAGAGTTTCATGACCTGGCCCATGAGGAATCCGCGGGCCTGCTGTTTCTTCTTGGGATTGGCGGCGGCGTCCCGGGCGGCTTTTTCGTTCGCGGCGAAGGCCTGGTCGACCCAGGCCTGCATCTGGGACTCGTCGCGGATCTGCAGGAGGCCCTCGCGTTCGGCGATGGCGGCGGCGGACTCGGACGAATCGAGAAGCTTCTCGGCGAGGGTCTGGGCGGCGGTCGCGTTGATCGTGCCGTCGGCCACGAGGCTCGAGAGTTCGCCGAGGCGGGCGGCGTCGATGCCGAGCTGGGCGATCGTGCGGTTGCGGGCGTTGGCTTTGGCCGCCCAGAAGCCGAGGAACTGCTTGGCGACCGTCGGACCGTGACCGCAAGCAGCCGCCTCCTCGAAAAGGTCGGCGGTGGCCTTGTCGCGCAGCAGGTTGGCGGCGTCGATCGGGCTGAGCGCATATTGGGTGCGGAACCGGGCTTCGCGCTCCAGCGGCAACTCGCCGACGGTCCTCCCGATCGCATCGAGGGTTTCGTCGTCGATCTCGACCGGGACGAGGTCCGGGTCGGGGAAGTAGCGGTAGTCGTGGGCTTCTTCCTTGCCGCGCTGGAACTCGGTGACGCCGCGGGCGTCGTCCCATCCGCGGTTTTCCTTTGGGCGCCGGCCGATGACGTAATCCGGATCGGCCATCCAGTCGTTGACCTGGCGCTCGATCTCGTAGGCGATCGCGCTGCGGACCGCCTTGAAGCTGTTCAGGTTTTTGACCTCGCTGATCGGCGTGCGGTACTCGCGGTCCTCGCGGGTGATGGCCACGTTGACGTTGGGCTCGAAGCGCATCTGGCCTTTCTGCATGCTGGCTTCGCTGACGCCGAGGTAATTCACCAGCCGCTGAAGCTCGATGCAGAAGTTGTAGGCTTCGTCGGCTGAGGCCAGGTCGGGCTCGGTCACGATTTCGAGCAGCGGGGTGCCGGTGCGGTTCAGGTCGACGAGCGTCCAGGCGGGGTTTTCGTGGATGTTCTTGCCGGCGTCCTCTTCGAGGTGGGCGCGGATGATGCCGACGCGCCGGGTATGGCCTTCGGTGCCGGTGGGCACGTCGAAGGCGCCGTCGAAGCTGATGGGCAGATCGTATTGGCTGATCTGGTAGTTCTTGGGCAGATCGGGGTAGTAATAGCTCTTGCGGTCCCACTTCGAGAAGCGGGCGATCTGGCAATTCAGGGCCAGGGCGGTGCGGATGCCGAATTCGACGGCCTGGCGGTTCAGGACCGGCAGCGAACCGGGCATGCCCAGGCAGACGGGGCAGACGTGGGTATTGGCCTGATCGCCGAACTCGACCGGGCACGGGCAGAACATCTTCGTGCGCGTGGCCAATTGGACGTGGATCTCCATGCCGATGAT
>JAPKGY010000541.1 GCA_026647385.1 Phycisphaerae bacterium
GCAATCTGGGGACCTCGCTCGTGCAGGACCTCGACGAGATCGCCTGCCGCGGCCAGAGGCCGGACCTCACCTTTCTGATCGAGGTCGACCTCGCCACGAGCCTCGGGCGCGCGCGGCGGCGCAACGCCGCTGAATCGTCGGCCGGCACCCGCATGGATGAACAGGACGTCGCATTCTACCAGCGCGTCCGGGACGGCTACGAAACCCTCGCAGCCGCCGTGCCCGAGCGCGTTCTCCGCATTGACGGCGATGGCGCCCCCGAGCAGGTGGCCGCCCGCGTCTGGAGCGCGCTCGAAAAGTTTAGAGGCATCGATGGCCGCTGAGCTCTTCCCTGGATTCCGCGGCAACCCGCAGATCGCCCGCGCCCTGGCCACGATGATGGATGCGGGCCGCATCCCGCAGACGATCATGTTGGCCGGACCCGAGGGCGTCGGAAAGGCAACGCTCGTCCGCAAGTTCGCCAAGCGTTTGCTTGGCGGCGAGGATCGGATCAAGCTCGACGATCTCAGCCGTGAGCAAAACCGGGACGTCATCGCCGAGCGCGAGAAATGGCCGGGCGAAAAACGCGCCGAGGACCCCCTGCTATTCTCTTCACACCCGGACTTCGTCACCTTCTGCCCCGACGGCCCGTTGCGCCAGATCTCCATCCAACAGATGAGACTGGTGAAGGAGCGGGCCCAACTCCGTCCGCTCAAGGGCAACTGGCGTGTCTTCCTCATCGACCAGATCGACCGGGCCAACGCCCAGGCCGCCGATTCACTGCTCAAGACGCTCGAAGAGCCGCCGGCGCATCTGTTGCTCTTCCTCACCGCGGAGAATCCGTTCGATCTCCCTCCGACAATCCGCTCCCGTTCCATCATCTTTCACCTCAATCCGTTGAGCGAGGCGGAGATGCGCGAGTTCGTGGCCGAACGGAAGCTGAGCGACCCGGAACGGCGTGTGGCCCTGGCCGCGGGGTCACCCGGCCTGGCGGCGAGCCTCGATCTGGCCCTCCATGACAAACGGCGCGGCGTCATGTTTTCAATGCTCGAAACCGCGGCCGGCGCGCTAGGCTTCGCCCAGTGGATCAGGCTCAGCGAGAGCCTCCTGGCCAGCAAGAGCGAGAAACTCGAGTTCTACTTCAAGCCTACTTACTCGCTGCTGGAGGACCTGCTCGCGCTCAAGTCCGGCGGTGCTCGCATCCGCAACGCCGACCTTGGCGTCCAACTCGAGCATCTGGCCCGGCGGGTTGATTTCGAGTGGATTCGCGCAGCCGTCGCCCGCGTCGATGAACTCGTCGAGTTGCAGCGGCGCAACGTCCAGAAGGGCCCCAGCGTCGATCAACTCATCGTCGGCCTTCGCTGCTTGTCCTCCCGCGCCTTCCAGTAGCCCGCGATCTCGGCCAGGTTCAGTACCGGCCGCCACTTGTAACCCAGCCGCACAAACCGGCCCTCCGCCGCGTTCCCCCGCACCCGCAGCGGCGGCAGTTCCTCATACCGCGAGACGGAGTCCGCTTGCAAGCCACACACCGGTTCACCCCCGTCTTCAGCCGCACCGATCACCAGCAGACAGGTCCGCGGCCCCATCGGACGGATCGCCACCCCCGCCGCCAGGTTGGGACTGTAGACAGGCAGCTTGCGCCCTGCCAACTCGACCTGCTGCGTCCAGCCGGGCGGCCCCTCGAATGGCTGCAGATCGAGCCCCCGCATTTGCATCGTCGCCAGGATGCGCGCCGCCTCCAGCCCGAACTCCTTGCCCGCGAGACGAACCACCAGAAACCGTTCGCGTCCCCGCCGCGAGGACGTTGTCGAAAGCCGGGGAACTCCGGATGCGCTTGCCGCCCCCACGCCGTCCCCCCCTACTGCATCAACGTCAGAAACGCGCGGCCGTGCTCGCCCGCCGTCGTGATCCGCGTCGCTTCGCGGCTCGGCGCCAGGCACAGATGCACTTGAATACTCTCGCCGTCCAGCTTGAAGGGCACCACCGTCCAGGACGTCTTGGCCATGCTGCGTGTCGTGAAGTTCCGCCCGAACACCACCGTGGGAATGCTCAACCCCATCGGCCCAAGCTTTTCTTCCAGCGCCGTCTTCACGTTGCCCAACACCATGTTCGTCACCTCGCCGATCGCATCCAGCACCTCGTCGTTGATCGACGCGTACTCCGTCATCAGAAGCGCCGAGCTCAGCTTCCGCGCCATGTCGGCCGAGCATGAGAACGTGCCCGATCCGGCCCATGTCCCGGCCAACCCGATCAGCGCCAGCACGCCCTCGCTGGGCCCCGGAGGATCGTCCTCGACAAATGCGCTCTCAGGCTCCAACTCGAGCCCTAGCATCGTCGAAAAAACACTCTGTGTGGCCTCACGGATCATGGCCGTGATCTCTTCATGGGTGATCATTGAAGTTCATCCTCGTCCGTCACACGATCCCGGCCAGCTTCTCTTTGATCTGCTCCGCCGTGAAAGGCTTGCGCACATAGCCCGCCGCCCCTAGATTCACCGCTTCCATCACCTTTGTGCTGCCGCCTTCGGTGGTGACCATGATGACCGGAATCGACTTGGTCGCCTCTTGGTTTTTCAGCGCTCCGAGCAGTTGCAGCCCGTCCATGTTCGGCATGTTGATATCGCTCAGGATCAGATTCACGCTCGCCTCCTTCAGGCAACTGAGGGCCTCCACGCCGTCTCCCGCCTCGTAGACACGGCCCAACGGCACGTCCGCCTGAAGCAGAACCCGATGCAGAATCTTCCGGATCGCCGCCGAATCGTCGACGATCAGCACATCCAAGGACATAGGTGAGTGCGTCCTCCGCCTTCCTCTTGGCTCATCGGTTCGGGTGGGGACAGCTTGAGAAAAAAGAACTGCAATCGGTCAGCGGTCCGCCGCCAGCCGGCGCTCGACGGCGGCAACCGTTTCAGCCGTCGTCGCACTCCCGCCCAGGTCGGGCGTCAGCGCCTCGCCGCCCGCCAGCACTGCTCGCACCGCCCCTTCCATCCGGGCCGCGATGCGCCCCTCCCCAAGGTGGTCGAGCATCATCGCCGCCGCGAGCACACAGCCCAGCGGATTCGCCCTGCCCTTGCCCGCGATGTCGGGCGCGGAGCCGTGGACCGGCTCGAACAGCCCCGGATTGCGGCGCTGCGGATCGAGGTTCGCGCTCGGGGCGAGTCCGATGCCGCCGGCGACGATCGCCGCCAGGTCGCTCAGAATGTCGCCAAACAGGTTCGACGCCACCACCACATCGAAGTGCGCCGGACGGCGCACAAAGTCCATCGCCGCGGCGTCCACCAGCAGCGAGTCGGCCGCGATGTCGGGGTACTCGCTGGCGACGATCCTGAATACCCGGTCCCACAACACCATGCCGTAGGCCTGCGCGTTCCACTTCGTGATCGACGTCACCCGCCGCTTGCGGTTGCGCCGCCGCG
>JAPKGY010000542.1 GCA_026647385.1 Phycisphaerae bacterium
ATATTTGATGCGTTGCCAGGGGCCTACGCTCTGCGTGGCCGTGTCAATACAACCGGCGTCGGGCGAGGTGGTCGGGGTGGGGTCGCAGGCGTCGTAGGCCGGCTTATCGAACTCCCAGGCGTAAATCCGGGCGTTACGAGGTAGCTGCCGCCGTCGATCACGACCATGTCGGCTCCGGCCTCCGCCGGCTGACGACCCGCCTGAACGTCCAAGGCCCAGTCAATATCCGTCTCGCTGACCAGCTCCATTTCCACGAGACTCTGGCCGATGACGCAATGGCTTTGCTTTTGGCGCTGCAAGGCCTGACCGAGCTGGTCCGGGGTGATTCGTCCGACGCGTACCAGGATTGCCCCCAGCGGTCGGCCGACGAGTTCGTCGAGCGGTACGGGTGACGATTCAGCGCTGGCGTTGGCTGCGATCTCCGCGGTCGGGCCGACCGTGATAATCCGGCCGTCGCCGAAGACAATCGAGGTGTCCGCAAGAACCACTACCCGCCCATTGTGTGCGGTGACGACGGTCGCATGATCGATTCGTGTTTTCATGATCGCGGCAAACAGTGTACACCATCACACCGCGATCGCAAACGGTGCTCTCCGTTGTTTGACCGTGACCCGAAGGGGCATCGCTCGCCTCATCTCTCCCCGTCCGTGTCCCCGATCAGCGTAACCACCGGGGCGCGCAGCCTGTGACGCATCTGGTCGATCTCGTACATCCGCATGCGAGCCGAGCGATAGGTCTCCTGGGCCAGCGCCTGATCCACGGATTCCCGGCCCGCGTCTCGATCGACCCGTTCCAGCGTCCACCGGATTCGCCCCAGTTGCTCCCTGATCTGCTCGAGTTCAGCCTGTTTTTGAGCCGTATCAATCGAAATGTCGACAAGCTCGTCGTTGAGTCGGCTCAGTGTCTCTCCGCCGGCGGCCTTGCGAATCTGCATGGCCAGTTCCGCCTCAGCCATAGCCAGGGCAGCGGCCTGCTGGCTTTGCTCCTCGATGCTTGACAGACCCTGCTCCACCATCTTTTGCAAGTGACGCTGCTTCGTCTTGAGCAACTCAACCCTGGCCCGCATCGCCTGGATCATGGGATCGCTTTCGGGAGCCGAAGCGGTCGCCCGTGCACCGATCGCGGCGATCTGCATCTGGATGGACTTCTGGCGCGCGTTCTGGCCGGCCAGTTCCATTTCCAGCCGCAGCTTTTCTTTTTCCAGGTCGTTACTCCGGGCAATCAGGGCTTCCGGCGATGGATCGCTGACCTCATAAGTTTGGCGAGAATGTTTTCGAGTCTCCCCGTAGTCGCGCAGGTTGAGGTCCGCCCTTTCTAGTTCCTCCTTGGCATTCTTGTAGAGCGCGTTGAGCTCATCCAGTTTGGCCTTGTAAGTCTGTTCGAGCGCGACCTGCAGTCGCGAGCAGATGTGCGACAAGAGCTCGACCGCTCCCGGATTACCCGCCGTGTCGACAACGATACATCCAACGATGGTGTCCGATCTGGGAGTTGGCTGGGCGTACCTGCCGGCTGGACGCGAGGTCGCTTGCCCAACCGCTCCCAGCCGCACGAAATCGACGGCCACGCCTTGTGCATCCGGGTCCAGGGCGGATTCTTCGAATCCCGCATACGTCTCTCGCCACGCCGTCCGGAGAACTCCGGGACTTGCGAGCAAGACCTGAAGTGTTTCTGGGTCCAGTTGAAGAATATCCGGATCGCATGTGGTTTTCACCAAGCCCTGCGCCTGCGCCACATGGCTTAACGAGCGCGGGGCCGACCGGCCCTGTTCCCTGGGTTGGGTCGACTGCCCAAAGGCCGGCCAGGTCAGCGCCAGGCACCCCGCGAGGATCATCGTCACGGTCTTCAGGGCGGTGAAGCCGCGGGCGCGCTCTCCGTGTCCCCGCGTCTCCGTGCCCCCGCATCCTCTGCTCATGGCCGATGACCGCACAGCGACCAGCGTATGGTTTTCGAACACTCTCATAATCGCTCTCCTTTCGAGCTTTCGATTTCGGATAGTCTTTGCTGGGCGATTTGGGCGGAGGGCGTGTCGGGAAACAGGGATATCACCTGCCGGTACGATTCGAGGGCTGCTTCCCGCAGGTTTAGCTCGCGATACATCCGATCCGCCTGATACAGGGTAATAAAGGCAGCCTTCTCCACCTGTTGGCGAACATCCTCCAGAGGGTCCAAGCCGCCGGATGTGCGTCTTAACTCAGTCAAGCGGTCCTCCTGCTCCTGCAAAGCAGTCAGGTGTTTGACCATGGCCAGGACGGCGTCGGCCTCCGCCCGAAGCTCCGCGATCTGTTTCCGGACTTCGTCGAGCTCCGCCCAAGTCTTGCAGCCGCTTTCGGTCACTTTGGTCCCGTTAAGCGGTCGATCGTCTCGTACCGGCTGAACGGGGTGTTTGGCAACGAGAACGCTCACGCCGATGCCCACCGCCACCAGTGCAGCCATGGCTCCGCCGACCTTCACGACCAGAAGTCGCCGTCGCACGTGTAGCTGCCGTACCCGATCAGCCAGGTCGCGCGGGCCCGTCGGCGGCGCGCCGGCGGCTCGATCCGCTCTTCGTAACAGATCCTTGAGTTGAATCTCGTCCATGTTCCTCACGCCTCCATCAGCCCGGCGAGACGTCCTTTCAAATGTGTGCGGGCCCGGTGTAACCGCACCTCGATGGTGTTGGGCCTCGTTCCCAGTACCTCGCTCATCGCCTCGATCGACATCTCTTCGAGGTACCTCAGTACGACCACCTCGCGGTACCGCATCGGTAACCCTTGGATTGCCCGGTGGATCCGCTCGACAGTCTCCTGATCCAACCCTCCATCAGGAACTGAACGGTTGCTCGCGTCGACCGGGCGCTTCGGTTGGCCCAGCCATCTGAGCCTCAAGAAACGTCCGCGGCGGTGCTTGCGACACTCGTTGATCGTGATCCGGGTCACCCAGCTCGAAAACCGGGCTTCGCCACGGAACTTCGGCAACCCCTTGAGCACCGACAGGAACACCTCCTGCACCACGTCCTCGGCGTCGTCCGACCAGCCCAGGAGCCTGTAAGCGAGCGCCGCCACCCGCGCCTGATGCCCCTCCACGATTCGGTCGAAGGCAGAGCCGTCCCCCCGCGCAAACCGTTCGATCAGGGACTCGTCCTGACCGTCGGCTGGGGTGGGATCGCCTTTCAACGGTCCTGAGGGGCTGTCGGCCATAGCCGCAGATATTAGACTACCGGGCCGAGGATTCCTTACAGCAAAATCGCGAGCCAGGCGGGTTGTGCCTCCCGACGTTCGTTGGGCTCCCGGATGAAGTCGGAACCAACTGGCGGATAACGAGTTATGGTGGCTGGTGGGTCGGGGAGCGGTCTGGGGGCGCATTTCCTCTCGTCCCTGGCGGGTGGCAGCTTCGGTGCACCTCGAGCGCGAGCGTC
>JAPKGY010000543.1 GCA_026647385.1 Phycisphaerae bacterium
TCGTTCTCTTTGAAGAGGTCGAAGCCCGCCACCCGGCCGCTGCCGGAAGTGGGCAGCAACAGGCCGCACAGCATGCGAATCGCCGTGGTTGTCAGCGACAGTGCGACGCTCTCCGCCAACCGTGGCCGTGCGTCGCGCTTGATTACCAGTCGATCGACCACGACGTCGATCGTATGCTTGCTCCGCTTATTCAGACGCGGCACGTCGCGTAACTCGTACAGCGTTCCATCCACGCGGACGCGCACGTACCCTTCGCGCTGAATTCGCGTGAACACCTCGGTATGCTCGCCGCGCTGCCCGCGCACGACGGGCGCGAGCAGCAGCACCCGGGTTCCCTCGGGCCAGCGCATCACCGCGTCGACGATCTGGGACGGGTCCTGCCGTCCGATCGGCCGACCACACTGCCAGCAGTGCGGCTCACCCACTCGCGCGAACAGCAGCCGCAGATAGTCGTAGATCTCCGTCGTCGTCGCGACCGTGGACCGCGGACTCCCGCCGCCGCCGCGCTGCTCGATGGCGATCGTCGGCGGAAGCCCCTCGATGTGCTCGACCTCCGGCTTCTGCATCTGCTCGAGGAACTGTCGGGCGTAGGCGCTCAGCGTCTCAACGTACTTGCGCCGCCCTTCGGCGTGGATGGTATCGAAGACGAGCGAGCTTTTGCCCGACCCGCTCAGCCCGGTCACCACTACCAGCCGATCGCGCGGAATGTCCAGCGACACGTTCCGCAGGTTATGCTGCCGGGCTCCGCGGATCCGGATGTAACGGGCTTCGTCCATGCAGCGGCCCCAGACCCCGCAACGGATAGGTCACTGATCGAGGCGGATCAAGAAACAGCCCAGCTTATCAGCTTAGAAAGGACGGACGCCGAGTACAAGTACGCGGAAAAGGGAGAGCGAGGAACCGCTCGTCTTTCCGGGCAGGACCGTGGGGCGGCGGGCGGTCTTCGCGCCGATCGTCCATACTTCGGATTTGCCCGCTGCCGGGCTCCCGCAGCCATGCGGAATGCCGTTCGTCGGGCAAGCCGGAGCCGGAGGACGTCGACCGGCGCCGTCTCCAGGTCTCCTCCGAAGGCCGATGGGATGCGAGTCTTCGCCCGCTTACCCCCACCGCACGAGCCCGACGTGGTACCGGGCGGCCATGTCCGGGTGGTGCGGCAGGATTCGCAAGGCATAGCCGTAGTGCCCGCTGTACTCGCAGGGAATGACCCCCGTGTACTGATACGTGTCCGGCGAGCCGTCCTTGCCGTCGCAGTGCAGCGGGGCGGAACTGCCCATGGTGATCAGCCCCCGAGAGTCCAGCGGGCCGTAGTACAACTCCACCGAGACTTCCCGGGGGTCCAGCGATCCGAGCCGGACCTTGGCCTTGACCGGCAACTGGTTGCCGACCGTGGCGACCTCGGGCAACTCCGCCTCGACGCTCTCGATCTGGACCTCGTTCCAGCGCTCGATGACCTTGTGCCTCCACGCAGCCACGTCTCGGGTGACCTTGAAGTTGTCTTGCGTGAACTTGTGCCAACGATCTGCCGCCGGCAGGTAGAATCGCTCGGCGTATTCCCGGACCATGCGGTTCGTGTTGAACACCGGGCAGCATGACTGCATCGAGGACTTCATCATCGCGATCCACCGTCGAGGCAGACCGTCGGGCCCGCGGTCGTAGAACATGGGGACGATCTCTTTTTCAAGCAGTTCGTAGAGGGAGGTGGCCTCCATGAAGTCCTGGTAGTCCTGGTTGCCGTAGATGCGGCGGTCGCCGATCGCCCAGCCGTTGGTCCCGTCAAACGCCTCGGGCCACCAGCCGTCCAGCACCGACATATTGAGCCCGCCGTTGGGGATCACCTTCATGCCGCTCGTGCCGCTGGCCTCGTGCAGCTTGATCGGCGTGTTGATCCAGACGTCCACGCCCCACACCAGCGAGCGGGTGATGCTCATGTCGTAGTCTTCGAGGAAGACCAGTCGCGTCCGCAGGTTCGGCCGCTTGGACACCTGGACGATGCGTTTGATCAGTTCCTTGCCCGCCTCGTCCTTCGGGTGGGCCTTGCCGGCGACAATGAGCTGCACCGGTCGCTCGGAGTCCATCAGCACCTTCGACAGCCGGTCAATGTCGCGCATCAGCAGCGTGGCCCGCTTGTACGTCGCGAACCGGCGGGCGAAGCCCAGCGTCAGAGCCTCCGGGTCGAGCACCTCGTCAGCGGCGTCGATTTCCGCGGGCGGCGCGCCCCGGGCGATGAGCTGCAGTTTCAACCGCCGCCGGCAGAACGCCACCAGCCGCTCGCGAAGCCGTTCGTGCGAACGCCACAGCTCGGCGTCGGGAATGAGATCCACGCGACGCCACGCGGTCTGGTTCAGGGGATCCTCCGCCCACTGCGGGCCGAGATACTGGTCGAAGAGGTGGGCGACCTCGCTCGACAGCCAGCTCCGAACGTGTACGCCGTTGGTGATCGACGTGATCGGCACCTCGTTGATCGGCACGCCCGGGTAGACCGCGCTGAACATCTTGCGCGACACCTCCCCGTGGAGTTGACTGACGCCGTTGCTGAGATACGACAACCGCAGCGCGAGAACCGCCATGCTGAAGGGTTCGTTCGAATCGCTCGGGTTGATTCGCCCGAGTTCCAGCAGTTGCTGCATGTTGATGCCAAGCAAATGGCAATAACTCGTCAGATACTGCGTGACCAGGGCCGTGGGGAAGGTGTCGATGCCCGCGGGGACGGGCGTGTGCGTCGTGAACACCGTGCCCGTCGCCACGATCTCCCGGGCCTCCTCGAAGCTCAGGCCGTCCCTCTTCATCCGCTGGTGGACGCGCTCGATGGCCAGGAACGCCGAATGCCCCTCGTTCATGTGGCACACCGACGGCTCGATGTCCATCGCGTTCAGCACGCGCAGCCCCCCGATCCCCAGCACGATTTCCTGCTTGATCCGCATCTCCTGGTCGCCGCCGTAGAGCCGGCAGGTGATGTCTCGATCCTCGGGGCGGTTGGTGGGAACGTTCGCATCCAACAGGTAGAGGACCACACGCCCCACGAGGACCTTCCAGGCCAGAACCGATACGGCGTGGCCGCCGACCTCGACCTGGATGGTCAGATGACGCCCGTTCTTGTCGCGAACCGGAGTGATCGGCAGCTGCGACAGGTTCAGATCGGGGTAATCCTCGAACTGATACCCGTCCTGCGTCAGGTACTGATGGAAGTAGCCTTGGCGGTACAGCAGACCCACGCCGACCAGCGGCAGGCCCAGATCGCTGGCACTCTTCAGGTGATCGCCCGCCAGAGTGCCCAAACCGCCGGAGTAGATCGGAAGGCATTCGGGCGCAAAGATGACCGCCTTTTGCCCGACCGCCGCCGCCATTCCCGCCAGCGCCGCGCCCGCGTTGCCCGTCGAAGCCGTGACCACGATC
>JAPKGY010000544.1 GCA_026647385.1 Phycisphaerae bacterium
AGATCCTCGGCGTGCAACTGCCTGCGCGTCAGCACATCCTTGCGCTGCCAGAGCAACAATTGCCGGATCTGGCCATCATGCAGCCAGAGACCGCTCGCTTTAACACGCCGACCGGCTGAACGACCCACTTGCGCACAAACCACAGGCCGAACACACAGAGCGCGGCTGCGACGCAACTGCTGGCGATGAGGATTCGGATGATCCACCACTGGGCATCGGACGCGGCGAGAATGCTCGCCTGCCGGCGCGCTCCCAGGGTTTTGATAGCCTCTGAGAGCAGTCGATCGAGCGATGCGAGGGATGGGTCCGGCCGCCCGGAGGGAGAGTCGCCTTCACCTTCCCGGGATGCCGGGGCCGGCCCCGCGACCGGATGGGTTTTACTGGCCACAACCAGGATTTGACCCCAAAGAGGCCCAAGGGACTGAGCAACGGGGGACCCCTCCAGGTTGAGCAGCGCCTTCCCCATCGCCTCGGAACGGACTCCCGCATCGGAAAGTTCCTGCAGGCCGGCCTGGGCATCCTCCCTGGCGGCACGAAGCCGGCGCACTTCGACCCGGATCCTTTCGATCTGCTGCTGCTGGGCGTAGAAGGCCTCCGCGTCGCGAAACTCGGGCTTGAAATAGAACAGCAGGCAGGCAGAGGAGACGCCAAGGTTAATGAGGATGGAAGCCACGTAAATCCAGGCGGTAACGCCCAGCTTCCGGCCAAGGGTCCAGAAATGTCGCTTCCCGCCGCTCAAATCGGGATCATACCCCCAATCGTTGCCGCAGGTTTCTGGTCGGTCCTGCGTTGATATAAGTATCGCCCTGACCTCATCTAATGGGACCATTGTACCGTCGGCGGCGATGAGTGTCCTAGCGGACGATTCCCGGATGCGGTCCGGCGAGAGCGAGACCGAGCAAAAGGTTTACTTGCGCAACTCCCGGGCCTACAATAGTTTGCACAGATCTAACAGTCGGCGCGAGCCGGAAACGACACGATCAAGCGGAGGGACGAAGGGCAGTTGCCTTTCGGCCCAGGGTCGCTCGCGGAAGCGTGGATGGGTAGTGTGTCATGTCGTCCCCACTGTGCCAGATGCGGACAGCCGGCTGCCTCGGCACCTATGTTCGGCCGTCGTGGCTGTCGGTTCTTATCCCTTTCGCTGTGGCTGTCTGCACGCAGGCGACTGCGCTTTTCGCCGAACGGGTGACATTCCAGGACACTCAGGGTGATGCCGTCGCCCGCCGGACCGATACGGGGGCGGACGGTCCGATCGATACCACCAACCACCCGTTGCCGGACCTGGTCATGTGGTCGATTGGAACCTGGCAGCCCAACGATCCCCAAACCGACCTCTTCACGGGTCACTGGAACAACTGGGGGGACTTCGTTCGACTCGAGCTCGTCTTGGCGGGCGTGGTCAATCCCCCCGGTCCGGTGGGATGTTGCGGGCAACCGGCATTCGATCCGTTCGCGTACGGCCCGAATCCGATGTGTGGGTATATCGAGATCGACATGGACGAGGACATTGACACGGGCGGGGAGTTGGATTGGCCGGACCTGCGGTATCTGGGAAACGTCGCCCGGTTCGGAGGGCTACCCCAGCACAGCGGGTTGAGGGCGCGCACGGCCATCGACGCCCGGGCTTTCGACGCGGATTTCCTGACCCCGCCCTACGTCGAGCGCAGCGGCGAGGATTTTCATCTGGAACTCGTCGGCTGGGAGATCGACTCCAATCAGATCGAGCGGTCCAGCACGTCCGACTGGCTTTTCGGGCCGGGAGAAACCTGGACGATGACCGGGCATCTCTTTCACCGCGCCCACGGGTACAGCCAGTTCAGTTCGGCATGCTGTCGCTCGGGGTATCCGATCGGAAACTACGACCCGCCGGTCACGGTGCAGTTCTCACATCACACGGTTTCGAACCGAACGACGGTCAGCCTGATCTATCCGTTGACTCAGGCGGGGGCGGCGGCCGTGAAGGGGGAGCCGGTCGAACCGATGGACATCTTCTTCACGAACCAGAACAGCGTTGCGGAGGCGCTCTGGGAATTGAAGATCAGCGCGACGGGTGCCTCCGCCTGGGACCGGTCTCTTCCGGAGTTCGCGCTCATTGCCGCGTGGGAGAACAAAAACCCCGACGACTATCTGGAGCCGGCGCTGTGGCGGGTGACCATTCTGACTGGAGGCAGCTATACCTCTCAGCAGGACAGTCTCTTCGTGTGGTCGGACATTTACCCCAATGTTTCGCTCGGCGACTTCGAGGGGAACGGGAGCATCGGCCCAAGCGATCTGGCGTTGCTCGGCAGTTACCTGCAGATCAACGACGGCCTTCCCGCGCTGGATGCGGACGGCGCGGTCAACGGGAGCATCGAGATCAAGGACTTCGGGATCGGCTTCAGTCTTTACGATTTGAACTACGACGGCCTTGTGGACGGTGAGGATCTGGCGATGGTCGGTGGCCCGCAGGTTCCTCGCGCGGACTACGACCACGACGGCGACGTTGACCAGGACGACTTTGGTCATTTTCAGGCGTGCCTGGCGGCGGCCGGCCCGCCGCCGCTCCTGAGCGGCTGTCGGAACGCCGACCTGGACCGGGACACCGACGTCGATGAGGACGACGCCGCGATTTTTGTTTTCTGTGCAAGCGGGCCGGCCATCCCGGCCGACCCCATGTGCGGACGGGATTGACACAAGCAGTTGAGTGAATCGGCATGGACGTCCGAAAGCCAAAAGCCGCTCCGATGTGGACGCCGGGAGGCTTCACCTTGCTGGAGCTTCTGATCGTCGTGGCCATCATCGGGGTATTGGTATCCGTCCTGGGCGTCTCCCTGGCGAAAGTTCGCAATGCCGCCCGGGCCGTGGTGTGCATGAGCAATCTGAAGACGGTCAGCCAGGATTTCTTCCAGTTCGCGGATGACAATGCCCACCCCTACCGGGGTGACAGCGAGCTTTACGGAGGCAGGCTGTTTCGCCTGGAGGATTTCCAGGAAATGCAATACCGCATCCATGAGTTCTGGGATGCGGGCGATTGCCCGGAGGTGTCCTTTGACAAACCGAAACTGCCTCTGGCTTGCCCGTCGGTCCCCGGTACTCTGAGGAAGCGCAAGGACCTGCCTTGCAGCGGAAGTGCCGTGGTCCCGCTCGAGGCGGTCAGCATGGGCTTCAATATGCGATTGGACCAGGTCAGCACGGTTGTCAACGGATGGCCTCGCCTCCAGCGGACCCGTTTGTCGACGCGGATCCTGGAGCGTTTTGACGTGCCGCTCGCATTCGGCGTCGACGGCGCGGAGGCTGTGCGCAAGGGGGTGCTGCCGTATTACTCGGCGCCGCCGGCGGGGGATTCGGGCCTTTACAGTACAGGTCGGTTCTGGTTCCCGTCCCTTCGTCACGAGGGCAAGCTGAACG
>JAPKGY010000545.1 GCA_026647385.1 Phycisphaerae bacterium
AACTACGTCGAGATCAACAAGCAATTCCTTGAAAAAGCCGGTCACGACGTTTTCGTCTTCACCTTCGGCGACCTGGACTATAAGGACGACGAAACGAACGTGATCCGAAGACGGATATTACCGGCACGCCCTGGTGGATCGGGCCCGGTTTTGCGACAAGATCTTCGCGGTCGGCGAGCCGGTGCTGAAGGAATTGCGGTTCATGGGCCCCGGCTTCGCGGACGCCGACATCGACGTGACCTACAACGGGATTCCCGCCGAGAAGATCGCGTTCGCCGAGCGGCGGGAAAGCCGCGAGCGAATGCAGGATTACGCGCAAACCCTGCTGGGGGATCGGCCCGACTATATCTTCACGCACGTGACGCGGCTCGTGACCAGCAAGGGGCTCTGGCGGGATCTGCGGGTCCTGGCCCAGCTCGAGCCGCTGTTCAGGCAACAGGGTAAGTCGGCCGTGCTGTTCGTGCTGTCGACAGAGGTGCCCGCGCGGCGCCCGGCGGACATTCGCGAAATGGAGCGCTGGTGGCATTGGCCGGTGGCGCATCGCGAGGGCGACCCGGACCTCTCGCACGGCGAGGCGGTGTTCTACCAGGGTGTTCAGGAGTTCAACGCGCGGGCACGCATGATCAAGGTGGTGTTCGTCAACCAGTTCGGATGGAGCCGGGCGGCCTGCGGCGAGCGAATGCCGGAGGACATGAGCATCCTGGACGTGCGGCGCGGCACGGACCTGGAGTTCGGGCAGAGCGTGTACGAGCCATTCGGCATCTCGCACCTGGAGCCGCTGACCTACGGGGCCGTCTGCGTCGCGTCGGGCGTCAGCGGATGCGTCGGGTTCGTGCAGGAGGTGCTGGGCGCGGAATCCTCGCCGAACCTGATCGTCGCGGACTACTGCGACATGGGGGGCGAAGGCCGGGACGAAAAGGGCTGGCTCTCGCTGACGCGCGAGGAACGCGATCGGCACGAGATGCACGTCGCGGCCCACGTGGCACGGGATATCATGGCGGCGCTGCCGAACACGGAGCAGGCCATGGCGTCCCTGCTGCGGAGCGGATACGACCTGGCGAGCCAGATGGGATGGGACGTGGTGGCCGGCCGATTCGTCATGCCCGGTATCCAGGCCGCCTGCCGCAAACATGCCCGAGAGGCAACAGCCATTCGCTGAATGGACCCGAGGCGAGGGAGCGCCTTGGATCTGAAGCGTGAGGTCTGACATGCGAAACCCGGGGTCCGGGGCTCTGACCTCGGGTTCCGAACCACAGATCTCAAGCGATGGACGTCGCGTTTCTGATCTCGAATCTCAGATTTCAAATTGCCGCCTTCAAACTCCGGATTTCGCGCCCGCGCGATTGGGCGGGAGCGGTTTGCTTCTCTGAGCCGGTTTTGATGTGGGCGCGAAGGTGGCGTAGACATCTGGCCCCTGTTTGCCAGGCTGCCGGCGTTTACCACAAAACCGAGGTTTACGGGCTGGGAAGCCCGTGCCGCGGGCCACATCGCAACCGGCTCGGCTTCTCCAGCCGCGCTTGTTTGATGCGGCCTTTCGCGCTTACCATAGCGGCATGCGAATCGCGGTGATTGGCAGCGGCGCGGTCGGGTTGTTGTACGGCGGTCGCCTCGCCCGGGCGGGGCACGACGTGCGGTTTCTCATGCGCCGGGACCTGCAGGCCGTGCGGCGGGGCGGATTGACGGTCAGAAGCTGCGACGGGGATTTCCGCCTGGAGAAAGTGCAGGCCTTTGGCGATCCGCGGGAAATCGGCGTCGTCGATCTGGTCATCTGCTCGCTGAAGACGACGTCGCTCGACGAGGCGGAGCGCTTGATCCGGCCATGCGTCGGGGAAAACACCGAGATCCTGTGCCTGATGAACGGCTTCAATATCGAGCCGCGGTTCGGGCAGTGGTTCGGACCGGAGCGGATACTGGGCGGGCTGGCGTTCGTGTGCAGCAATCGCGGAGAGCCCGGTATATTGCACCATATCGCCTATGGCCGGGTGCTGTTCGGCCACCTGCTCGACGAGCGGGCGAAGGCCGAGCGGATGGCCGCCCTGTTCGCGGAGGCGGGGTTCGAGACGCGGGTGGCTCCGTCGCTGCTGCAAGCACGGTACGAGAAACTCTTCTGGAACGTGCCTTTCAATACGATCTGCGTCAGCGCGGGGGCGGTGACCACGCGCGAGATCATGGCGGACGAAGGCTTGAGCGAACTGGCCCGGGTGCTCATGCGCGAGGTGGGGGCGACCGCCCAGGCGGACGGATGTTCCATCGATACCGAGGCGATGGTCCGCAAAATGATGGCGGATACGTCCACGATGGGATCGTATCGGCCCTCGATGCTGATTGATTTCGAGGAGAAGCGGCCCCTGGAGGTCGAGTCGATCCTCGGCGAGCCGGTGCGGCGGGCGCGGGCGTTGAACGTGCCGGTGCCGGCCGCGGAGACCCAGTATCGCCTCGTGAGGTTCCTGGATCGGTTCAATCGGGGGGAGGTTTGCCGAGAAGTCTAGCGATCCCTCGTTACACGCCGGGGGAGCGCTCCCCTTCGGGTCGCGGCCAAACTCACTTTGCTCGAAAGGGATTCCCGGCGCCGGGGGCGCCTTGCGGCGAGGTCCTGCGTGGGCATGCTCAGAGGAACCAAATGCTGTGCGTTGACGAACTTCCTTTCCTGACCGCCGACGTGCCGGGCGTCGGCGGGCGGATCAAGGTCCGGCCCGAGGACTTCGTGGTGGACGAAGTACCCCTCTACGCCGCGAGCGGCCAGGGGACGCACGTTTACTTTCAGATCGAGAAGGTGGGTATACCCACTATGCGGGCGGTGCAGGAGATCGGTCGGGCGCTGAACGTGCGCGTCCATGAGATCGGATACGCCGGGCTGAAGGACGCCGACGCCGTGACCCGGCAGATGCTGAGCGTCGAGCACGTCGATCCCGCGAGGATCGAGCGATTGAATGCATCCCTTCAGCCCCGGATCAAGGTGCTCAGCGTGTCACGGCACGGCAACAAGCTGCGGTTGGGGCACCTGGCGGGCAACCGGTTCACGATCAAGCTGAGGGACGCCGACCCGGGGCGCGTGGGGGACGTGGACGCGGCCCTGGCGGAATTGGTGCGCCGGGGCGTGCCCAACTACTTCGGGCCGCAGCGGTTCGGCTTCCGCGGGGATACCTGGCGGATCGGACTGGCGGTGATGCGGGACGACTACGAGGATGCGGTGGGGTGGATGCTGGGCAAGCCCGGGCCGAAGGATTCTTTCCGTCCCCATCAGTGGCCGTTCCGGTATATTCCCCCAATACAACATCACCGGTTCCGGTGACTGCGGCGCCACCGCCGGTCGGCGTGCAGGATGCCGTGTAGGAGGTGATCGGCGAGCCCCCGTTCGATGCCGGTGCGGTAAAGGCG
>JAPKGY010000546.1 GCA_026647385.1 Phycisphaerae bacterium
AGATCGTCGAATATCTATCCCAGGATGCGGATCATCCCGTCTCGCTGCATTTCCCCGAAGGCGCATATCTCAAGGGGTTGACCCGGGCCGACACCGTCCGCGTCACCGGATCGACCGTGTACGCGATGAACGTGATCCTGCCCGCGAATACCCGATCGGGATAGGCCTCGTTCGTCACCTCGACCGCCGAACCCACCTCAATCCCGGCGATCTGGTCCTCGAAGATCTTGACCTCCATCCACACGCGACTCAGATCCGCGATGGTGAAGAGGTTGTCGCCTTCCTCCACATAGCGACCTTCGAGCACGTCCTTTTGGGTCACGATGCCGGCGATCGGGGAATAAATGGTCAGGTGCGTGTCGGCCTTGCCCCTCCGGATGATCTCGTCGACCTGCTCGGAGGTGATGCCCCACAACAGCAGCTTTCTGCGGGAAGCTTCGACCAGCGACTGCGCGGAGGCCAGGGCGATTCCGCCCGCCTGTTTGGCCTGCTCGAGCGAACGGGCGGCCGACAGCAGCTCGTCCTGGGCGATGAGCAGGTCGGGACTGTAGATCCAGACCAGTGGATCGCCCCGGGCGACCGTGCGCCCCACGTAATCGACGAATAATCGATCGATACGGCCTTTGATGCGGGCGGCAATGATCGCCCGTCTCGTCTCGTCGTAATCGACGATGCCAACGGACCGAATCTCCCGGCTGAGCAACTCGTAACCCACCGGCGAGGTGGCGATTCGACCCATGTAAACCTTCAACGGCGTCAGTTGCACCCGGGCGAGTACGCCGGCCGGCAGGGATTCGCGCTCGGACTTGCTCCGCTCGGAAAGCGGCATTCCGCAGATTGGGCACTTGTCCGGCTCCGATCGAATGATGTTCGGATGCATCGGGCAGAAGTACTCGACGTCCGGCTCGGCCTGGCCCGTCGCCCCGCTCGTTTGAGGCCGCGTCCAGCGATCGTAGTAATTGGTGATGTTTTCCCAGTAACCGACCACCAGGCCTACGATCACCATCAGAAAGATGAACCGCAGGCGAACATTCATGATGCGGATGAACGTCCATACACGTCCTGCGAGGGAGGGGCGCCTGTCGTTCCTCGCATGTTCCGACACGTCGGTCATGAATGATCTCCTCGACCTTCGATTCCTGAATGACCGTCAGTCCGCCTGCGCCGGCTTGCCTCCCCCGGATCCGTTCGCCTCGCGCAAGGCCATACCGCACTCGGGACATGCTCCCGGTACCGCTTGGGACACCTCGGGGTGCATGGGACACGCGTACGTGAGCCTCGGGCGCTTCACGACGGCAGGGCGGGTGGTGATGCCGTGACCCGGACGAGTGGCCGGGGCGTCGACATCGAGTCGGCCGCCGACTTGCCTCTCCAACTCCGCTCGTCGCACCAGCCAATCACGGTAGAATTCCAACGCCCGCATTCGAGTCATCAAAAGGTCTTCCTGGACCTGCAAATACACGGTCAGGTCCTCCTGGCCGGCCACGTAGGCCTGCCGGGCCACCTCCAGATTTCGATCGACCGCCGGCAGGATCTCCTCACGATAGAGCGAACTCTGCGCATGCGCCTGCCGCGCCATGATGAAGCTCTCTCCGACCATGCGGACGATCTCCTGCGATCGGGCTTCGTATTCAGCCAGACGCTGGCGGTGCTCGTGGACTGCCTTGGCGACCTGGGCCTGGTTGTAATCGAAAATGGGAATCTCCATCTGGATCATGGGCCCGATGGTGTATTTCACGTCGCGCATCTTCGGGCTGAAGGGGGCGACCATCGGTCCGCCGGAGGACATTCCGGTCACGCCGTCGACGACGCCCTGGGCGGCGGCATTCCCGAGTTTGCCCGCGAATCGCTGGTTCTGAGCGGGCGGGGCCGGCATCCGCTCGAACGTCAAGCCCAAGGCCAGATCGGGCCAACCGGCCCGCGCCATCAACTCGACCTGGCGCTCCGCGGCCGTCGCACTCCATTCTGCCGCCTTGAGGTCGAGGCGTTGCCGGCCCGCCAGTGCGAGCAATTGCTCCTCATCCGCGAGTCGGGTGAGCACCCCCTTCGTTTCGTCGATCGGTTGGACCCTCCAGACGGCCGAGCCGCCCGCGGCCCCCATCAGCATCAACAATTCTCGCTGGAGGCTGCGGTACTCCGCTTGCATGGCCATCAGCTCGGACTGCAGCTTCAGAGAACGGATCTGCGACAGGTTAACCTCCACCTGAGTCGCCCTTCCGGCGGCCTGGCGCACCCCGATGAGCCCCGTCGACTGGTCGACAATCTGCCGGTTCTGCTCGATCAGTTCGATCGCGCGTTGCGCGTACTGAAGGCGAGCGTAGACCTTCTTCACCGCCTCCGCAGTTTCAATCGCGCGGTCCGCGACGCGCAACACGGTCTGCTGAAGTCGGGCCCGGGCGACCTCCTCCCGCGCGGGAATCAACCAAAGGTCCTGCAGCGGCATCATCGGAAGCGCATTGCTGCGCAGCATGGTTCTTCCGCCGCCGCTCGGGAACATGAGCATGAAATCAAACGTCGGGTTTTGGAGCAGCCCCGCCTGGACCAGGTCGGCGTTTGCCTGGCCGATCATCTCCACGTCGGCTCGCAGTTCGCGGTTGTTCCTCAGGGCCAGGCCGATCGCCTGATCCAACTCGAGAACGGAACCGCCGTCCCACACCGGCGGCTCCTTGTCCCAGGATTCCAACCAGGCCGGTCGACGGCCCACGTTTTGCCCCACGAGATCTCCGGCTTCCTCGATGCTGGCGTCCGGCCTGATGCTGGCACAACCCGCCAGAAGGACAACCGCCAAGTTGACGGCGACAAGAGGTTTTGAGATCATTTCAGAGGCTTCCTCGAACTCTTTCCTGAAACGGACCACTGCCCTGTCGTCCGTGGCCGAAAAGATCCGTGCCAGGAGATCATAGGCGCGGATCACGCGGAGCCCCAGTTGCAAGGTTCCATCGGCCATCCGCTGAAATGGCTGCAACAAAACCCCTCAGAGACTCCACCCCCTCGGATGATCGGATCAAACGCTGCCTCGCCAATAGGCCGTTCTGCTCTATGACCGCATCGGCGCCGTCCCGGAGAACTCTCTTGTTTGGCACTTCGGGTCCGAAGGATCAATGCCGGTGTCCGGCATGATCCCCGCCCGCATGGCCGCCGCATCCCTTCGGGGCGTCATGCTGCTTGCCGCCGCAACACCCGCCGCCGGCTTTGCGGGCACCGACCGAACCTGGGGGCTTCGTCATCTGCGCGTCCACCGCCTGGGCATACTTGGCGGGATCAGATTGGAACCGAGTCGCCCCGGCATCGCCGAGTACGAAGTAAGTCTTACCCTGGAAAGCCACGCCTTTGAGGTCCTTGCGCCTGGCTGTTTGAACACCTCCGTCGGAGGCCAGA
>JAPKGY010000547.1 GCA_026647385.1 Phycisphaerae bacterium
GTGCGCGGGCGGGACGGGGGCTTTCATTGACGAGATGGCGAATCTGCTGGATGTGCCGATCGCCGAACTGGACGCGCTGGCCAGCCGCCACACGACGATTCATCCCATCGCCTCGCGCTGTAAAAGTCGTTTGCTTTCGCGTAGCTGTCGAAGACCGGGTTGACCTGCAGCATGGGCTTGCGGCCTTGCTCCTGGCCTTTCAGGACGTTCCGGTAGAACGCCAGGCTGAACATCGGCTCGATCCCGCACGAACAGTCCGCCATGATGCTGATCGTTCCGGTCGGGGCGACGGTGGTCACGGTGCTGTTTCGCATGCGCCGATGGTCGCGCGTCTCCCAGACGCTTCCGACCCAGTTCGGGAACACCCCCCGCTCCTCCGCCAACTGTTCGCTGTAGCGGTGCCCTTCCTCGTTGATGAACCGCATGAACCGCTCGCCCCACGCCACGCCCTCTTCCGAGTCGTAGCGCACGCCCAGCATGTACAGGGCGTCCGCGAAGCCCATCACCCCCAGGCCGATCTTGCGGTTCGCCCGGCACATCTGCTCGATTTCCGGGAGCGGGTAGGCATTCACGTCGATCACGTTGTCCAGGAACCGGACGGCCTCCTGGACTGTGGTCCGCAACCCGTCCCAGTCGACCTCGCCCTGACACGGGCCCGCCGACCGGATGAACCGCGACAGGTTGATGCTTCCCAGGTTACAGGCCTCGTACGGCAGCAAAGGTTGCTCGCCGCAGGGGTTCGTGGCCTCGATCCGCCCGACGTGGGGGGTCGGATTGTACTCGTTGATCCGGTCGATGAAGACCACCCCCGGCTCGCCGGTCGCGTGCGCGTGCCGCACGATGATGTCCCAGATTTCCTGCTTCGTGTAGACCGGAACGCCAATCGGCAAGTTGCGGGCAGTCACGTCCGCGGGCGTTCCACTCGCTGCGGTCCCCTGTCGATCCACCGCCCGCAACTCGCCGTCGGGTCCTCGTTCAACCATCGTCAGGGATCGGATGTCGTACGTCGAGATGTTCACGTCCCGGGGGATCACGTACTCCTGCCCCGTACGCGGATTCCGCACCAGGTGGGGCGAGTTCGGATCCTGCAGGAACGACTCCATCCAGTCGTCGGTCAGCTTGACCGAGATGTTGTAATTCGTGAACTGCGTCAGATCCTGCTTGGCGTAGAGGAACTTCAGGATGTCCGGGTGATGAATGTACATCATCCCCATGTTGGCGCCGCGCCGGAACGCGCCCTGCTGGATCGCGTTGGTCGCCTCGCTGAACGCTCGCCAGAAGCTGATCGGCCCCGAGGTCGTTCCACCGGAACTCTTGATGTAGTCACCCGTCGGACGAAGCTCGTCGAAGGCGAAACCGGTCCCGCCGCCCGCCTTCTGGATCAAGGCCGTGTTCTTGATCGACTCGAAAATCTCGCCCACGCTGTCACGCACCGGGAGCACAAAGCACGCACTCAGCATGCCCATCTCCCGGCCCGCGTTCATCAACGTCGGGCTGTTCGGCAGGAATCGGCCGCTGACCATCAGTTCGAAGAACCGGTCCGCCCATTGGGCCCGCTGCCGTTCGTCGCCGTAATTCAACTCCGCCTGGGCAATGGTCTCGGCCACTCGCGTGAATAACGCGCGCGGGGTTTCGACGACCGCCCCCGTTTCGTCCTTCTTCAGATACCGGGCCTGCAGAACCCGAAGGGCGTTCTCGGACAACCCCAGGTTGTCTCCCATATCGATCCGTCGATCTGTTACCCTGTCGGCCATGACGATCTCCCAAGCTGGATGCCCAAAAACCAAACGGGCCGTCATCGCGCCCCGTCATCCGTAACCGCAGGCGCAAAGCGACTCCACCGGGATGCGCTTCGAGCGCTCCACAAAAAGGCGAACTCTTTTTGTGGGATTGAAACCTCAGAGCGACCTGAGATGCCCCCCATACGCTGGGGGCAAGTTAATTAATACATCAAGATCTGGGCTCTGTCAACGACATAGGGCCGATATTTTGTGGTCGCTCACAAGGTTCGACCCCACCTGTAGTTATAGGAGGTAATTTTTAATTTTCACATCTGGTTTTCACCCTATGACACCATATATCGAGTCTCTCGACGCCCTCCCCCCAAGCTTTGGAATTTCCGCTTCCGCCGTGCCGTTGGAATAGCCTACCGCGTCAGGCCAAAATCCGTCGCGCCCACTGGCCGGACTGGCGGTTTTCTGCCCCCCGTCATGGCCCGCTCTGAGTGCGCTGGAGGGCGTCTGGACCCCCCGCCGATTTGACAAATCTAAATATCCGCATATATTGATAAATGTCGCAGCGTCCGAAAAGCACGGGGGACGCACCGCAGAGGCGAGGTTATGGCGCGGGCGGAGCTGATGTTGAAGGCCATGGCAGACCCGACGCGGCAGCGGCTGGTTCGAGTTCTGTCGCGGCACGAGCTGACCGTTTCGGAGTTGGTCGAGGTGCTGGATCAGCCGCAGTCGACGGTGTCCCGGCATCTGAAAGTGCTTCGAGAGGCGGGGCTGATCGCGGATCGGCGGCAAGGCAGCAGCGTACAGTACGCCGCGCTGCCCCCGCACCCGTTGTGTCGGCCGGCGCGACCCGGGGCCAACGGATACCGGGAGGCGGATCCGGCCGCTGCGTTGCGAGATCGGCTGCTGGACTGGGCCGGGCAGACGGATCTTGATGCCGAGGCCCGAGGCAGGATCGAGAAGGTCCTGGCGCGGCGACAGGCGCGGACGCACGGGTTCTTCGACGTAGTTGGGGCGAGATGGGACCAGTTACGGGTCGAAGCCTTCGGCTCGGCGTTCCATCTGGAGGCAATGACCGCGCTGCTGCCGGCCGACTGGATGGTGGCGGACATCGGGACGGGGACGGGGTATCTGTTGGGCGTGCTGGCGGACCGGTTCAGGAAGGTGATCGCGGTGGACCCGGCCGAGGCGATGCTTGCGGTTGCCCGGCAACGACCGGAGGTCCGCCAGGCGGACAACATCGAGTTTCGCGAAGGGGGATTGCAGGAGTTGCCGCTGGCGTGCGGCGAGGTGGATTTGGTCATTGCCTCGCTGGTGTTGCACCACGTGGAGGATCCGGAGGGTGCGATGGGGGAGATGGCGCGGTGCCTCCGGCCTGGGGGTATGCTTCTGGTGATCGAGCAGAGGCCGGAGGGCTCGGACGAGTTTTACGACCGGATGGGAGACCGATGGTGGGGTTTCGATCCGGAGAATCTGGTGTCGTTGGCGAGCAAGAGGGGGTTCGCGGCAATTCGAACGTGCGGATTGCGAACCGCCGGGTTTATCCGCCAGTTGGCTCGCCGCCGCGTTGGTGATGTCGAAGCGCTCGCTGATCTCCGACATGCCGCAGATGCCTTTGTGATGCAACTGCATCA
>JAPKGY010000548.1 GCA_026647385.1 Phycisphaerae bacterium
GGTGCTGGTATGCGTGGATGCCGGTCAAAATATCCTCGCCTGAAAAAACCCGGATTTCCAGGGGCGGCTTCCCTGTCAGCATGGAGGTGATGGATGCCGCAGACGAATTCCAATTGTCTGGCGCCGGGACAGTTGATCAATATCAACATTCCCGACCTGACGCCGGGCCCGCCGAAGGGGATTCGCGTGGTGCCGCAGGCGACGCGAATGATCCGGGACAAGTTCGTGCGGCATACCGCGCCGGATGGGCGGGATTACTACTGGTTCACGTGCAGCGATTTTGATTTCCGGGCGGCGGATACGCCGATCGACAACGATCTCGACGCGGTCGACGATCGCTACATCGCGATCACGCCGCTCCAGTTCGATCTCACACGGTACGATCTGTTGCGGGAGTTGCAGGGGATGCGGTGGGATACTGAAAGAGAGGCCGGAAACCAAGAGGAAAGATCGAGCCGCGGCGAAGTGCGCAGCTGAATCACCGTGTGGGGTCCCACCACGAACCGGATTCGCACGCCTGCCGGGGGCGTGGCCGTGCCGAATGGGTTGAGGCCGTACCGTGCGGAGATGGGTGGGAAGGTGCGGAGGTGAGAAGGTGTAGGGGTGGGCGCGGAGAAGAGACGGACGGCCAGTGCGTTACAACCTCGAAGACCGGTGCGTCACAACCTGGAGGAGTGGTGTTTTACATCGTGGAAGAGTGGAAGGGGTAAATACGTGAAAAGCTGGACGGGCGACTACGCGAGAGCGACACCAGGCTGATTCAGGAGCACTCCCCTTCGCGTCCGGCTCTGTGTGCCCAACGGTCGCGAATGACCTGGCTGAGCCGGATTGTCCGCGATTTCTCTCGGACCCGCAGATCCTCGAACCGACGAGTCCGTCTGTCTCTCACCGGCGACGAGGTCCCCTTTCGTTCGGCAGCAACGAGTTCTCCAATCCCCGAGCAGGAACGAGTTCTCCAATCCCCGAATGGGAACGAGTTCTCCTGGCCCTCGATAAATGTAAGCGGAGGCGAACGTCACCGCGACGGAATCCTGGGGTTCCGGTCGAGGAGGCTCGCATGCGGAGACGGCGATTCACACCCCAAAAGTTCAAAAACCTGAACATAGGGTAGAGGCAACGGGATGGGGCGCTGTTACAATGCCGATACATCTTCCGGCAGCGTAGCCGGGCGGGGGGTATCGGGGAAACCTCGGTTTTACATTTGTTTGCTACGTCCGCTGCCGCAGCCCATCCGACGACTAGTCAAACTCGGAACAAGGCCAGACCGGCAGGACTCGCGACCCGGTGCGCACCAGGAGGGCATCATGCGGTTTACCTCGGTTGTGGCCGCCGCGCTGGCCACAGTTTTCGGTGAAGGGCTACCTCTGCTCGCTCAACCATCAACCGACTCGCCGGACGGGCTTTGGCAGGATCCTCCGGTAGCTCAGCGTGCGCCGGCGGCGACGGACGCCTGGAATGGTGTGCTCTCGTACCGACGTGTCCAGCTCAACCAGACGGCTTTGGAGCAGGCACTGTCGAAGGCGCCGAGTGAGGCGGGCGTCCGCCCGCGCGCGTCACAGTCGGTGATCGCGCTGCCGATGCCGGATGGTTCCTACCAGATCTTCCGGTACGTTGAATCGCCGATCATGGCACCGGAACTGGCGGCCAAGTACCCCGGAATCCGCACCTACCTCGGCCAGGGGATTGACGATCCACACGCCACGGTCCGCTTTGACTGGACGCCGGCGGGCTTTCACGCGTTCATCCTCTCGCCGTCGGGCACGGTACTCATCGATCCGTACGTCGAGGGGCAGACGGATCAGTACGTCAGCTTCTACCGGCGTGACGTGAGCCCGGAAGCCGCCGCCTGGACCTGTCTGACCGACAACAGCACGGAGCCCGTGGAGGGCCTGCCGGGAAGCCAAGCCGGGCCGTTGGGCTCCGGCTCGGGCGGCACCCTGCGCACGTACCGGCTCGCCATGGCCGCCACCGCCGAGTACACCGCGTCCAAAGGCGGCGTCACACAGACCGCCGCCTCGATCGCCACTATCGTCAATCGCCTCACCGGCGTTTTCGAGCAGGAGTTCACCATCCGGCTGCAGCTGGTTGCCAACAATAATCTGCTCATCTACACGAACGCCGCGACGGACCCGTACACCAACGGCGACCTGGACGCCATGCTGGGCCAGAACCAGACGAATCTCGACAGCGTGATCGGTTCGGCCAACTACGACATGGGACATGTGATCGGCACACAGGCCAGCGGCGCGAGCGGACTGTCCTACATCGGCGTTGTGTGCGATGGCGCGAGGAAGGCCAAAGCGGGCTCAGCCAGCGCTCCGTGGAACGAAGAGTCGTTCACCATGCGGATTGTCGTACACGAGATGGGGCATCAGTTCGGCTCGCACCACACCTGGAACGGCACCGGCTGTCCCGCGGACCAATGGGGCAGTTCGTCGGCGTGCGAACCGGGGAGCGGCTCCACGATCATGTCCTACGCGGGTTCCTGCGGGACGGACAACATCCAGAGCTCGAACGACGATTACTTCCATGCCATCAGCTATGAGAAGATCCGGGCTTACTGCTCGACCGGCACGGGCGGAACCTGCGGAACGACCAGCGCCACCGGCAACACCGTGCCTTCGATCAGCGTGCCCGGGCCGCGGACCATTCCGAAAATGACGCCGTTCACGCTTACGGCCACCGGCAGCCGTTGAGTTGTTGCTGGACCGCGGGTGGATCCGATGGCGCGGGCGCCATATGTTGTCGACGAACTGCCGGCCGAATTGAACGCCGTTCAAATGGCGATTCACGGCGAGAAGGCCGAGATTCTGCAATTGTTCCAGTCGAGAGGATTGCTGAACCTTTCGGCGGAGGCGCCTGAGGGGTCAGGCGCCTGACGAGGCGACAGCCTTGCTTGCCTCTTCGAGGAGATCGCGCGGGAGTTCTCCGCGAGCGGCGACTTTCTTCCACAGTTCGATGCTGGCCTGGCGGGCGGCGCTTGCCGACGCGCGATCACCGAGGAGATCGAAGATCTCAGCGGACCAAGCCTTGGCGCGGGGGGGCCAACCGGCGGCGCGGGAGTACTGAGACTCGAAGCCGGCGACTTCAAGGGCAAGGCTCTCGATGCGGCGAGCCAAGGCGAGCGCGCCTTGCCGGTCTCCGCGGCGGGCGAGTTCGAGGGCCCAATTCTGATAAACGGGGATCGTCAGGCGGCGGATGTAGTAGTGGCCCGGGTCAGCGGCGATGGCCTGTCTTGCCAGCGAGTCGATGAGACTCCATTCCGCAAAAGCGCGGGAGAACTGCCCGGACTGACGGAGGCGCTCGGCGAGGCTGCCGCGAAACTCGACGACGAAGCGAAGAGTGGCCTTGGGCTGGCCGGGCTCGA
>JAPKGY010000549.1 GCA_026647385.1 Phycisphaerae bacterium
CATCGAGCGCCAGGTGGTATTTGCAAACGCCCCCGAGCAGCAGGTCGTGTGATCCGCCCGATGACGCTGCATGGCCGTCATCGGCGGGAACGCCCGCGCGTCGCGACGGCTGGCGATCGAGGATGCCAACGTCGTCGGCCGATCCGTCCCCGGGACCTTCGCTTTCGGCCTGCTGCCGAGCATGCTCAGCCTCGCCGCCGCATGGGCCGGCACCCTCCGTGCCCGGCGGATCATCGTCGGTGTCAGCGAGAACTACGGCACGACCACCACCCCGATCTGCAAGATCTATCCCGATCGCCGCCGCGAGTTCGTCCAGGCCTTCAACCTCATGCTCCTCTACGCCAGACCGGCCGACCGCGACCTCGTCGTCGAAGCCCCGCTCCTGGACCTGACCCGCGCCGAAGTCGTCAAGCTCGGACAGAAGCTCAAGGTTCCCTTCGATCGCACCTGGACCTGCTACTCCAGCAACCACGCCCCCTGCCATCGCTGCATTGCCTGCGTCAATCGCGAAGCCGGCTTCCTCCAGGCCGGCGTACCCGACCCCCTGGTCATGGAAACCGCCAAGGTCTGACGTCACGCCCGCTCTACCGACTATCCCAGGGCATGCGGTAGTCCATCTCGGATAACCTGGCCATCTGTTCCACGGGGGAAATCACCAAGCCCGGAGCTGTTTTCAGCTTCGGATAGGTCTTACGGAACGCATCGATCCCACTGACGTCTTGCCGCGCCGGCCGGGAACTCAACTTCATCTCAGCGGGATAAAAGATTCCATCTCGCTCCAAGAGCAGATCGACCTCCGCCCCGCCGTGACTGCGCCAATGATACAGGTTCGGCGGCGTTGCCAGCGTAGCCGCCAGCTTGCGGATTTCACTCACGACGGCCGTCTCGAAGAGCGCGCCCGCCAGAGGATGGCCCGCCAGCGTCTGCGGCAGGGAGATCCTCTGGAGACTGCACGCCAGGCCCGTATCGGCCAGATATCCCTTTGGCTTTCCGGCAATTCGCTTGATCGTACTGCCGTGGCCGGCCGGCACCTCGAACCACTGGAACGTCGCCCGCAACGTCGCCAACCAGCGATGCGCCGTTTGCGGCGTGACGCCCAGCCCACGACCCAATTGAGAGTGTTTTACCTCCTGAGCCGTTAGGGCCGCGGCTAACTGTACAAACCGTCCGAACTGCTGCCAATCACTGACGTCGGTCAGCAGCCGAACGTCGCGTTCAATGCACGTTCGCAGATACGCTCGGTAAAACTCCCCGATGAACTCCTTCTCCAGCGAATCGGGCTCCGGGAGGAAACCGCGCCAAAGCTGCTCGTACACCGTTCGGCCAAACGACAACCGAGCCGGCGCGGTGGCGACGAACTGCCTCGGGGCCTCCAGGTGACGCCGGAGCCAATGATCCTCGACCACGGCCTGAGCAATCTCGGCAAGACAAAAACCCTCCAGATGGAGACACACCGCCCTGCCAGCCAGGGAATCGCTGGCCGACTTGAGCACCGACCACTGCTGCGAGCCGGTCCGGATGTACTGCCCCGGACGGCGTCCGACCGCGGGCTGATGCCCGCTCGCCTTCGTCCCCCCCGCTTGGCCCGCCGACGCGATCCACGCGCCGCTTGATCGCCGCCACCAGTTCCGGAGCGTATTGGATCTCATCCAGAATCAGCGGCGAGGGGTGGTTATCCAGAAACAAGTCCGGATCCTGCCGCGCGTTGCCCACATCCACCGCCGGGTCGAACACGACGGCCTCCCAATCGGGCAACTCGTGCCGTAGCCGCGTGCTCTTGCCCACCTGCCGCGCCCCGCTGACCACCACCACGGCAAACCGCTCCAGCATCCGCCGCAGTTTCCCAGCCAGTATTCGTGGCTTGTATCTCATGACCGGAATACCAATGATGTCATCATCAAATATCAAGCCAATTGACCTGAGTCCCCGCAGGGATTACAACACGGACCGGTCGAATCCGCCGCAGTGGCGAGGTGGCCGTTGATAAACGGCCGGAAGTCCTTATTGGCATACGCACAGGAGCACTGCCGTGACCGAGTTCTTCCCCGAAGTGAAAAAGATCAAGTTCGAAGGCCCCAAGTCCCGCAATCCGCTGGCTTTCAAGCATTACAACCCGCGCGAAAAGGTCCTCGGCAAGACCATGGCCGAACATTTGCGTTTCTCCGTCTGCTACTGGCACACGTTCAAGGGCACCGGCGCCGACCCGTTCGGACCGGGCACCCTGCTGCGCAGCTATAACGACTCGTCCGACCCGATGCAGGTCGCGGAAATGACCCTGCGGGCGGCCTTTGAGTTCTACGACAAGCTCGGCGTGCAATTCTGGTGCTTCCACGATCGCGACATCGCCCCCGAGGCGCCGACCCTCGTCGAGACCAACCGCCGGCTTGACCGGATCGTCAAGTTGGCCGGCAAACTCCAGCGGGACAACGGCATCAAGCTGCTCTGGGGCACCGCGAACCTGTTTTCCAATCGGCGATACCTGGCCGGTGCCGCGACCAACCCGTCGCCCGCGATCTTCGCCTACGCGGCCACCCAGGTGAAGAAAGCCATGGAAGTCACCCAGGAACTCGGCGGCGCGGGCTACGTGTTCTGGGGCGGCCGGGAAGGTTACGACACCCTCCTCAACACCGACATGGGCCGCGAACTCGACCACCTCGGCACGTTCCTGCACATGGCCGTCGACTACAAGAAAAAGATCCGGTTCCGCGGGCAGTTTTACATTGAACCCAAGCCCAAGGAACCGACCAAGCACCAGTACGATTTCGACGCCGCCGCCTGCTACGCGTTCCTCCAGAAGTACGACCTGGTCGACCACCTCAAGATGAACATCGAGTCCAACCACGCGACGCTGGCCGGCCATACGTTCGTCCACGAACTCGAGTTCGCGGTGGCCAACAAGATCTTCGGCTCGGTCGACGCCAATCGCGGCGATCTGCTCATCGGCTGGGACACCGACCAGTTCCCCACCGACCTGTACGAAACCGCCCTGGCCATGTACACCATCCTCCGCGGCGGCGGCTTCACCACCGGCGGGCTCAACTTCGACGCCAAGGTCCGGCGCCAGTCGGTCGACCCGGTCGACCTGTTCCACGCCCACATCGGCGGCATGGACGCCTTCGCCCGGGGTCTGAAGATCGCCGCCCGCATGCTCAAGGACGGCACGTTCGCCCAGTTCATCAAGGACCGCTACAAAGGCTGGGACACCCCCTTCGGCCGAAAGATCGAGAAAGGCCAGGCCACCTTCGAGCAAATGGAAAAGTACACCCTCGCCAACGGCGAGCCCAAGGTCCAGTCCGGCCGACAGGAAATGCTCGAGAACATTCTCAACGAATACATCGGGTAGATCTATTCAGAGCCCCAA
>JAPKGY010000055.1 GCA_026647385.1 Phycisphaerae bacterium
CGGCCACGTCGATCCAAAAGGCCGCCCGGTCGTTGCCCAGAATGTCGCAGGTGTTGGTGAAGGTCAGCAGCGGATCGGCCCACCAGCCCCCTTTGTAGTCCGCGGCGTACGGCGGAAACTCGATGTGCAGATCGGACCGCGGCTGATCCGCGCCGCGAACGTAGCCCACGACCCAGACGCCGACTTCGCCGTTGAACGCGCCCTGGCCATCCTGCGGCTGCAACGCGGATACGCTGACCCGAGCGTTGGTCAGGGCCTGGTCGGGCATGACCGCAACCTGGAAGCCCTCGTGCTCGTTTCGGGCGAGCGAAAGGGTATAAGAGGTGGTAAACTGCCCCTCGTAGAGCGCGAAAGGCCAGCCCTTACGCTGCCCCTCGATCATCACCCGCTGCATCGGCGTGGACACGCCCAACTGGACGTTGGGCTGGCCCCAGACCGGCAGCCCGCCGCCGCTGGCGACGGTTACAGTGACGACACATTGAAGCAATTGTGGATAACGCATTGGTTCTCCCCCGCGAGGCTGGTGCGAATGCCCGATAAGGAAAGTATGCCAGAGCCGAAGCCAAAAAGCAATTCTCCGAATGGGGCACGGTCCGCGTCACAACAGATTGTAAACACCTATGTATAAAAGCGTTATGATTATTAGGGGAGATGACCCCTCCGCTGGGAGCCGCAGCCCACTGCGTACAACAGGTTTCCGCCTGTTGACAAGATGCGCCGGATCTGTCGTCAGCGTACCCGTGCGTTTTGAGGATTTCGCCCTGCTGGTAGATGATCGGGACGAGTGGCCGTGACGAGGGATTCTTCCTGGAGGGGGGGCGTGCGGTTGGACGGAGCCGGGCGGCGCGAGTGGAAAGCTGAGCGAGGTCGGCTATCTTCTCGGAGTTGCGGCAATCCCGGAGGCCCGTGCGTGAACGAGCGGACGCAAGAGCAGTGTCGGGTGACTTTCCAGCCACAAGGGCGGTCCGTGCACGTATTGGCCGGCACGACCTTGATCGAGGCGGCGGCTCTGGCGGGACTCACTCTGGACACGCCGTGCGGTGGAGCGGGGACCTGCGGGAAATGCCGCGTGCGGGTGACGGCCGGCGCGGAGCAACCGTCGGCGCTGGACGTGCAAACCTTCCGCGAGGAGGAGCGACAGGCGGGCTGGCGGCTCGCGTGTCAGACGCGAGTGGGCGGAGCGATGGTCGTCGAGGTGCCCGCAGCCAGCCTCTTTGCCAGCGTGTGCAGAATTCAAGAGGCGTCCGCCACGGGGGAAGTCGAGGAGATCGAGCCGGCGGTCCGGAAGGTCTATGTCGAGCTTGCCCCGCCGACGCAGGAAGAGGATGCGCCCGATCTGCTCCGGCTCGAACGGCAAATCGGGTTGTTTGAGGCCGACGTGCACGTCTTGCGCGACCTGCCGCGGACGCTGCGCGACGAAGGATTTCGGGGAACAGCCGTCCTGGCGGACCACCGGCTGATCGATTTCGAGGCGGGCGATACGACCAGTCGATGTTTCGGAGCGGCCTTCGATATCGGGACGACGACCCTGGTTGGAGTTCTGCTCGACCTGCGGGGGGGCGAGGAATTGGCGGTGGCCTCGAGCATCAACCCCCAGGTGCGCATCGGCGACGACGTGCTCGCGCGGATCCTGTATGCGGAGGAGCCCGGGGGGTTGGCGGACCTGCGAAAGGCGGTCGTGGGCGAGGTGGATGCGCTGATCGGGCGACTGTGCGAGGCGGCGGGCGTCGCGCGCGGCTGCGTGTACGAGGTGACTTTTTCGGGCAACACGACGATGCAGCACCTGCTGTGCGGGATCGATCCGTCGGCCTTGGGGCAATTGCCGTTCGTGCCCGCCTATGCCCGGGGCCTGCTGCTTCGGGCGTCCGACCTGGGCGTTCGCGTGCATCCGCGCGCGTATGCATACGTCATGCCGGTGATTGGCGGTTTCGTGGGCGGTGATACGGTGGGGGGCATCCTGACGACCCGTCTGCTTGCGTCGGACGGCCCCTCGCTCCTGGTCGACGTGGGGACGAACGGAGAACTCGTTCTGACGCACGACGGCCGACTGTGGGCGGCGTCCACGGCGGCCGGGCCTGCCTTCGAGGGTGCGCGGATTTCCTGCGGCATGCGGGCCGGACCGGGCGCGATCGAAAAGGTCCTCTTCGACGGCGACCTGCGGGTGAGCGTGATCGGCGAATGCAAGGCGACCGGGCTGTGCGGCACCGGGCTGATCGACGTGGCGGCGGAGATGATTCGTGCCGGACTTGTATCGTCGGCCGGCCGACTGCTGCCGCCCGATGCGCTGCCGATGAACGTGTCCGAGGTGATTCGCAGGCGCGTTCGGGTGGACCCCGCCGGCAAGGTCGCGTTCACCCTGGTCGAGGCGAGCGAGAGCGGCACGGGTGAGGACATCACCGTCACGCAGCGCGATGTGCGCGAGCTGCAGTTGGCGGCCGGGGCGATCCGGGCGGGGATCCGGATCCTGCTCAAGCAGGTCGGGTTGGCGCCGGAACATCTGACGCAAGTTGTGCTGGCGGGCGGGTTCGGCAGCTTCATCCGCCGGCGGAACGCGCGCCAGATCGGGTTGCTGCCGCCGGAGCTCGAGAGCCATCACATCCATTATGTGGGAAACACCTCCTTGAGCGGCGCCCGGTGGGTGCTGCTGTCCCGCTCCGCACGGAGAGAGGCGGAGACTCTGGCCCGACGGACCCGGCACGTGGAACTCTCACTGGATCCCGATTTCCAGATCGAGTTCGGTGAGGCGATGATCTTCCCCGGGCCGTTGGAGCGCGTGTGACTTGTCGGCCGGTGACGCGGAGCACGCGTTGGCGGGTAACATGGGGACTGGCTCCGCCCATGCGGCACCTCCGGCAACGGCAAGTTCTTTGTTCGCCGGCAAGCCCTGCCCCTCGGGCGTACCGTCTCGACACGGTGCTTGTCCCCATCCTGCCCCGCGATGGGCGAGTTCGGCCCGTTGAGTCGGGAGAGCGCATTGTGTTCGTGCGGCTTGAGACAGATGCCGCATGACGCGCGATCCTGGGGCGCCGCCCGGGCGAGGGGGGGCGCGGTCAGTCAGATCTGGACCGGGTGACACGGGTCCTGCGGGGATAACGCACTGTCCTTCCACGCGCGCCGCACATTGGCGGGTGCCGGCGTGGGGCTGATACACACGGTCGAACGCGATTGGGCGGGCAACGGGCTGGTGTATTTCTCGCGAATGGCCAGCAGAGCCAGTTCGACGCGATCGTGGACGTCGAGCTTGCGCATCAGGCTGGCTTTCTGATTGTCGACCGTCTTGTAGCTCACCTGCATCGCGGCGGCGGCTTCCTTCAGGCTGGCCCCGCGACCGAGAAATGAAAGGAGCAGCCGTTCGCGCCGGGAAAGCTGGGCGAGGCGGTCGGATTTCGGCCGGGCGAGCTGCCAGCGACCGTCGACGGTCCGGAGGCGGCGAAGAATCGACTCGCTGAAGAAGGTGTTCCTGTTGCGCAAGGCCTCAATGCAGGCGAGGAGCGTTTCCAGCGTTTCAGACTTGAGCACGATGCCCGAGACGCCGGCGTGAAGGGCGCGATCGATGTGACAGTCGTAGTCATGCGCGGTCAGCGCGGCAACGCGGCAGTTGGGATTGGTCTGCTTCAGGAAACAAATCAGGTTGATCGCGTCGCAGTCGGCGAATTCCAACTCGGTGAGGATGAGTTCGGGGAAGAGTTGGCCGCTGACGGTGCGAGCACGCTCCACGTCGCAAGCGACCTCGACCGGCGTCGCTTCGAGCTTATCGCGTAGATAACTGGCGATAGCTTCCGCGACCAGACGGTCCTCGTCGATCAGTAACACAGACGCCATGCACCGACTCCTTATATGGAACTGCCGTCGGTTTTGCTCGCCGGTCGGATGTGATCGACAGGTAAATCCTTCCCCCGCCTAGAGAACTATCGTCGCTCAGCCCAATAATCTCAATAGGGAATAGTACTCATTCTCACCCGCATGCCTGCAATGGCGACGCTTTCACGAAGCAATCGCAGCGACGTCGAGGGTCTGCGGCGGTCACCGATCGGTCGCACTTTCCGAGGTTCCGCGCCCGGGCCACGGAACCGGTCGCGGCCGGCACCGCCTCCGACAAGGTGACCCGGGGTTGGGTCACTCGGGTTGCCGGTGCCTTATTCCGCAAGGTGATGCAGCATCCCCCGGCCACAGTGTTGACAAATTGCCACCGATTCTGTCGGCAGACGGCATCTTGCCGATGATCCGCCTCGCGGGGTTCAGTCGGATTGCGATGTGCCGTGCAGGAATGTCATGTCGATCGGGACGGTGACCCGCTTTCCGCTCTCGGACTGCAGGGTAACCCGGTCGAAATCGGCGTCGATAGCCTTGACGCGGTCGAAGCCGGGGGGTGTCAGGGCGACGGCCATGATGTAGTTGACGATGGTCGGGCGGTTGGGCTTGAGATCGAGCACCGTGCGGCAGCCGCGGGCGTTGTGCGGGTTGCGCCGGGCGGCCTCGGCCAATCCGGAGTGGAAGTAGGTCGTAACGTCCTCCAAGCCCATCACGTTGACGTGTCGGCCGTTCCAGGGTGCATAGTGGCGCCCGCCGTTGGACATCCACATCAAGGTCGAGCTGAGGATTTTCGGGTCGCGGAGGGCGAACCAGACGTACCGCTGCCTGGGGAAGCTGACCGCCGTCCACGCCAGATCGAGGGTCGGATCGGTCAGGATCTGGGCGATGTCCTCGAAGCCGCGGCGGGCGGGGTAACGGGTCAGGTCCGCGGTGGTGCCGCAGACGGTGGGGACGGAGGCCGGCGATTTGAAGACGGCGCCGGGCTTGAGGCAGGAGTAGCCCCTCTGGGCGGGGTCCTCCGTCGGCGCGATGAAGACCTGGCCGCAGAGGAATCGGCTGAAGGAGATCAGGCCGGAGCCCTCCTCGTCGGGGAACTTGACCATGGCGTGATGGCCGAGGTTCATCGGGCCGGACATTCCGCTGATGACGTGGCGGCAATAGACGGCGTTGTGGCCGTCGACGAGCGAGACGATCTTATCGACGCGGCCTTTGCGGATGCGCGTGTTCAGTGAGGCGTGAAGCGTGTGTCGGCCGTTGTCCTCGTGGATGGTTTCGAGTTTCCATGCGGCGTTGGCGGTCTCGCCGTGCGGCGGGTGCTTTTCCCGGCCAAAGGGGGTCTCGTTGCCGCCGAAGGGCATGCAGAAGAAGTCGCCGCGCAGGGCTTGGAGGAGGGGGATGAGTTTCGGGCGGTGCTTCTCGGTCGCCCAGGGCGCGACGGAGAGCGGCTGAATCTTTCGGCCCTTGCGGCAGTGGGTGATCGGGCCGAGCTGACCGCCGAGTCGGGTGAGGGCAACTTCGACGTCCCTGGAGACAAGCCGCCACGAGAGTTGTCCGCACACGATCTGAAGTTTGCCGGTCCTGGCCATGATGAAAGTCCTCTCGTGCAAGGGTATAGAGTCGCGCTTCGTTCCTCGTGAATCGCACTTGGCGTGTAAGCATAACTCATTGTGTGCATCGTGCAACTGGGGGATGGAGCAGTCGAGAATGGAGAATGGAGGAAGCGGCTGCAAAGCCCGGTTTGTTCGTGCGGTGCATCACAGCAGGGGGGCGCAGGCGTTCCGCCCGCCTTTGAGTGTTCCCGGCATCGGGCTCCTCCGATTCCGCTCGGGCGATCGCCCGGTCCATCGCCCTCGCCTTCGGGGCGTGGTTGAACGACTCGGCATCGCCTGATAAGGTGGAACCGAGTCACACACTACAGGAGGAACCACCGTGACCGGGCAATTGGCGATGCGCGGCGGTGCAGCCATCCGAACGAAACCGTTCCCCTCCTGGCCGATCTACGGCCGGGAGGAAGAGGACGCGCTCCTCCGCGTGCTCCACAGCGGAAAATGGGGCCGGATGGACGGCCAGGAAGTCGCGACTTTCGAGAAACAGTTCGCCGAATACCACGGCGTGCCGTATGCCGTAGCCGTCGTCAACGGGACGGTCTCGTTGCGGATCGCACTATTGGCGGCGGGGATCAAGGCGGGCGACGAAGTCATCGTTCCACCGTATACCTTCCTGGCGACGGCCAGTTGCGTCCTGGAGGCCAACGCGACGCCGATCTTCGTCGATCTCGAACCGGACACGTACAACATCGATCCGGCCGCCATCGAGAAAGCGATCACGCCCCGCACGCGGGCAATCATTCCGGTACACTTCGCGGGGCTGCCGGCCGACATGGACGCGATCATGGCGATCGCCAGGCGGCACAATCTGACCGTGATCGAGGACGCGGCCCACGCCCACGGCGCCGAGTACAAGGGGCGTCGGGTCGGATCGATTGGCCACCTGGCGAGTTTCTCCTTCCAGTCCTCCAAGAACCTGTGCAGCGGCGAGGGCGGGATCCTCCTCACGGCGGACAAGGACCTCCACGAAAAGTGCAAGGCCATCCACAACTGCGGTCGGATGCCGGGCAGGGCGTGGTACGAACACTTCGTCATCTCGGGGAACTATCGGCTGGGCGAATTCCAGGGCGCCATCCTGAACGCGCAGTTCGCCCGAATGGACGACCAGACGCGCCATCGCGATGAAATGGGGGCGTACCTCCACGAGCAACTGGCGAAAGTGCCCGGGATCGCTCCGCAAAACCGCGGCCGCTACCCGGTTCGCCACGCATACCACCTGTTCTCGTTCCGCTACGATGCGAGCGTGTACGGAGTTCCCCGGTCCACGTTCATCAAGGCCCTGACGGCCGAAGGCGTACCGGCCACGGAGGGCTATGCGCTCCCGCTGCACCAGCAGCCGTTGTTCGTGAACAAGGCGTTCGGACCCTACACCGCGTGCCTGGATACCCACCCGGGAATGAACTTCGAGAATCTGCCTCTGCCGGTGTGCAACCGCGCGTCCGCCGGAGAAGGCGCCTGGCTCTATCAGTCGCTGCTGCTCGGCGGCAAAAGGGACATGGACGACATCGCGGCCGCCTTTCACAAGCTTTACGACAACCGCGCGGAACTGGCGAATGCACGATAACCGAGCCGTCAGCCGCCGGTAAGCCGGCGACGGCGACTGAAAGGACCTTCCCCGCATGCGCGTCGGCACCGCCGTGATCGATATAACCCCGCCGGTCGGCGCCGAACTCTGCGGCTTCGTCGCCCGCCGGCAGCCTTCCACGGGGGTGCACGATCGACTCCTTGCGCGGTCGCTCTACGTCGAGTCGGGCGAGGAAAAACTGCTCTGGCTGCACGCGGATCTGATCGGATTCGAGCGGGTTTTCGTGGATGACCTGAAGGGTGTGATCGCGCGGCGGTTCGATCTGCCGAACAATCGCGTGGTCGTGTCGGCGACGCACACCCATTCCGGCCCGGCCACCATCCACCTCATCAATTGCGGCTCGTACGATCGCGGCTACCTGGCCGACCTCAAGGAGCGACTGCTCGACATCACCAGCGGCGCGATGCTCGATCCGGAAGAAGCCGGGCTGGTACTCGCCGAGGGGTGGTGCGAGCTGGCGGTCGATCGTCGCGGCCAACCGACGAAGCACAGCGATCCGCGGATGGGCGTCGTGGCCTGGCGCCGCGCGAACGGCGAATACATCGCCGTCCTGGCGAACTACGCGATTCACAACGTGGCCCTGCGCGCGGACAATCGACTGATCAGCGCCGACATGGCCGGCCGGGCGGCGACGACCCTCTCCGAAGCCCTGCCGGGCCGACCGAACGTGCTGTTCACGAACGGCGCCTGCGGCAATCTCAACCCCCCGGCGATCACCAGCGAGTTCATCCAGCGCGGCCCGGTCGAGTCCGGTTTCGATCGAATGGAGCAGTGGGGTGACCAGATGGCCGCCTGTGCGATCGACGCCCTCGCCCAGCCGGCTCCGGCGAACGACGAAACACTTTCCGTCCGCGCAACAACCTTCCATCTGCAGTTCGAGCGATTCACCGCCGACGACGTGAAGCAGACCGCCGCCCGCCTGCGAGCGACGATGGATCGCGAATCCGGCTACGTGGCCGATCGCGTGCGCGACGCCTATCGGCAGTGGGAGGAGCAAGCGCTGACCCACGTCGCCCGAAGGGACGCCTCTTTCAGCGCGCCGCTGGCCGTCCAGGTCGTACGGCTGGGGCCGACGACCTTTGTATGCCTCGGCGCCGAAGTGTTCTCGGTGATCGGTGACCCGCTCCGGGCGCGTTCGACGGGTCCGCTGTACGTCGTGGGCTACGCCAACGGCGACACCGGATACCTCGCCCCCGAAACCGCCTACGACGAGGGCGGCTACGAAATTGACAGCGCGTTCGCGTTTTACGGCGGGTTCCCCGTTTGCCGCGGCGAGTTCGAGCGTCTGCAAAACGAAGTGGCGAACCTCGTCACTTGACTCCGTCGGTTTCGCCCCTGCGCCCGCTTCGCCCCTGCGCCCGCTTCGCCCCTGCGCCCGTTTAGCCGCGACCCGAAGGGGAGCGCTGTACGCCCTCCTGCACCCCGCTTTCGTTATCCGTTCCCGGCGGTTCCCGCATCACGGGTGGCGTCGCCACATACCACATCGCCCAGGCGGCGGGAACCGCCATCATCACCACCAGCAGACTCGCCCATGGATGGCGCGTGTACGCCGTCGCTGAGGCCGCCAGGAGGATGTGCCCGATGGCGACTGCTTGTCGTGCGTGGGTCACGGTCGTACCCGACGGGGACAGTATGACCTGCACAAACCGATATCCGATCATACCCAGCAGCAGAGCGGCCCAGATCGTCCCCATCAGCGACGGGGCGGCCGCCTCGAAGAACAGGGGCATGGCTGCGACGGCTACGCCGGCGACGATCGCGGGGAGTGCGAGCAGGGCCAGCCGCCGGGAGCGGTAACCGTGCCATTCGTGCTTATCGAGCAGAACGAGCGTGCCCGAGCCGATGCCCACAGCCGTCAGGAGGTAGACCCGGAATTCGGCGCAGGCCGGGGATGCCGCCAACGGAACGACGACGAGGCCGAGCAGCATATTCAAAGGCCGGTAGAGGATATCCAGGGCGGCCGAAGCCGGCGCGTAACACAGGATGACGCGCGACAGGGCGATCGCGACCACCAGCATCATGGCGACGCGACTGGTGGTCAGCGGGCTTGGCGCGCCGGCGAGCACGGCGCCGAGCGCCAACAGCACCAGGCTCGCGAAAAGCGCCTGCCAACGATTGATGCGTTTTGAAGGAATAGGCCTTTGCGGCCGAAAGGCGGCGTCGTCTTTACACGTATACCAGTCGCCGAGGGCATTGGCCGCCGCCCACAAGACAGCCGACGCCAGCACGAGCGGCGCGACCTCAGCCACCTGCGTCCAGCGCGCGCCTGCAATGATCGCGCCCGCCAGGGTATCCGCCGCCAGCACAAAAGCGAGAGGCAGGCGGACCAGTTCCGCCCAGGCGTGAAGCCGCTGTGCCGCTGAGAGAGTGACGGTCTGCACGGCCGTAGTTTAGCGAGTCGTCACCCGGGCAGGGAAATCCGGGAAAAGGCCGCCTCGCGTCGGTCCGGGTCCGACCATCGCGCCCGCGGCCGAGTGCGTCCCTGGGGCGAGCCGAAGCTCACCACCACCAGCCGCACCACGGCCCGCAGTCGTATTCCTCGTAGTAGTACCAGCCGCCGCAGTCGTCCCAGCAATCGTCTTTGCGCAAGGCACCAGCATCGTACAGATCGCGGACACTTCTCGCATGTTCGTCAACGTTTCGGTAG
>JAPKGY010000550.1 GCA_026647385.1 Phycisphaerae bacterium
TGTTTCGCAAGAATTTCCCGATGGTTTTGCCTGCTTTTTGCATATCCTTTGGTCCGAGGATGAGCAGGGCGATGATGATGCTCTCCAGCGCAGCTTGACGCACCCATGCGTCGTCTTTGACTTCGACGGGGACGGCGACCAGGACGTCGCAGCCAGTTGCCCCCACGATTACGGGATGTATTGGTACGAGCAGGTGCCCGGCCCGCAGGGCAGGCCGGCCTGGGTCCGGCACACGATCGACGAAACGATCTCACAACTTCATGCCCTGGCCGGCGCGGACGTCGACGGCGACGGAGACCTCGACCTGATCACCGGTAAACGCTACAAGGCGCATGCAGCCGGCGACCCGGGCACGCACGATCCGGCTTTGCTGGTCTGGTACGAGCTGGCCCGCAAGGACGGACAGGCTTCCTTCACTCGTCACGTCATCGACGACGACAGCGGAGTGGGCTACACCGTCGTGCCGGCGGATATGGACGGCGACCGCGACCTCGATCTCCTCGTCGCCAACAAGAAGGGCGTCTTCTTCTTCGAGCAGGCGGGTAAACCTCAGATGCTCCCCTTGTTCGACGGGAAGTCGCTGGACAACTGGGTCGGCGACAAGACGCTGTGGCGGGTGGAGGACGGCACGATCGTCGGCCGCACGAAGACGGGGATCGAGCGGAACAATTTCCTGTGCACGCGCGACCACTACGACGATTTCGTACTGACGCTCGACGTGAAACTCATGCCGGATTCCGCCAACAGCGGCATCCAGTTCCGCAGCACGCCCCGCCAGGACGGCGAATGCGTCGGGTACCAGGCGGACATCGGCCAACAATACTGGGGCAGCATTTACGAGGAGCAAGCCCGGGGCATGCTCCACAACGGCTACAAGGATCGTGGCGAGCGGGCACTGCTGAAAGAAGAGTGGAACCATTACGTGCTGTACGCCGTCGGAGACGAGCTGCGCGTCGAGATCAACGGCACGCTGTGTACCGACATCCGCGATGCCGAGCGAAAAACAGGCGTGATCGCCTTGCAGATCCATAGCGGCGGTCCGACGGACGTGCAATTCAGGAACATCCGGTTGCGGAAAATGGAGAAACAATGATGGCGTCAACGACCTCTCGGCACGCGACGGGGCGGCGTGCATTCATGTCGATGATTCTCATTACAGCCTCGCCGGTCTGGGCGGCCGGAATCGAGCGATGGGCGAACGCGCCGTACGAACCGGCGGCCCCGACCGCCCCGATCCAGGCCACGAACGTGCTGGCGGGAGCGAAGGCATCCGCGTCCTCGCAAACGAACGGGCACGAAGCCGCACTGGCCGTCGACGGCCATCACCACAATCCGGACGCGTTCTGGTCGACCGACCAGCTCCCAGCCGATCTCACCCTCGCGCTCGACCGGGCCGAACCAATCAACAGCGTCCGGTTGTGGACGCACTGGGGGGAGGGCTTGGCCTACCCCTGCGCCGTCCAGACGTCCGTTGACGGACAGGAATGGCATACCGTCGCCGACGCAGACCCAAGCAGCGAGGAATCCACCTCGGCGGGAGAGCTCTTTTGCTTCCCCACCCGCGAGGCTCGTTTCGTACGCATTGGCTTCGCAGCCTCCCAGGGCAAGAGAACCCAAAACGCCCGCGTCGTCGAGGTGGCCGCGTATCGCCTGCCCGACGAACAGATCGCCGGGCGACTCGCATGGACCCTTTCAACGCCGGGCCTGCACGGCAACTGGGGCAACGTCGACGAGCGGTACCCGCGACACGAACCGCCCAAGCTGAACGAAAAACCGACGCGATGGACCGGCCTGGCCTGGCGCGGGGAACGATTGTCCGCGCAACTGGTCCTCTGGACCGCCGGCGGCGCGGGCCAGGTGCGGTGCGAAGCTGCGCCGTTACGCAACGATCAAGGGGATGAGCTGCCAGGCAACTGTGTCCAGCCGCGGTTCGTGCGCTACGTGCTGGCTGACGGGCTGCTTCAACCCGACGTGTTGGACGACGCCGAACAACTGGATATGCCGCCGCGGAGCGTTCGGCCGATCTGGGTGTCGATCGACGTGCCCGCCAGCGCCAAAGCCGGCCAATACGCCGGCACGCTCACCGTCCGCGCCCAGGGAGGTATCGCACTGCCCTTTGAAATGACCGTCGAGGTGCTCCCGGCCGTGCTGCCGCCGCCGGCGAAGTGGTCGTTCCATCTGGATCTCTGGCAGAATCCGTGGGCGGCCGCCCGCTACCACAACGTGAAGCTCTGGTCGCCCGAACATTGGACCGTGATGGAACCGCCGATGAGGCTGCTGGCCAGCGCGGGGCAGAAGTGCATCACCACGACTCTGATCGATCGGCCGTGGGGCAAACAGACGTACGATCCTTACGGCTCGATGGTCGAATGGATCCGCAGTCGCGACGGTTCGTGGCGCTTCGACTACGCGGTGTTCGACCGCTACGTCGAGTTCTGCCAAAGATGCGGCATCACCGAGCAGATCAGTTGTTACTCGATGGTGCCCTGGGGCAATCAGTTCCGGTACCGCGATGAGGCCACCGGTGACGACATGGTCCTGGAAGCCAAGCCGGGCACGCCGGAGTACGAAGCCCACTGGACGCCGTTCCTCAAGGACTTCGTCGAGCACCTTCAGGAAAAGGGTTGGCTCGACCGGACAGCCATCGCCATGGACGAGCGCCCGCTCGAACCGATGCAGAAGCTCATTGCTTTTCTCCGGAAGGCCGCACCGGAGCTGAAGATCGCGTTGGCCGGTAACTATCACGCGGAGATCAAGGACGACGTCCACGATTACTGCATCTACATCGAGAGACCCCCGACCGTCGAACAAATCGCCGAGCGCGTGGCCAAATCCAAACCGACGACGTTCTACGTCTGCTGCGGGCCGATCCGGCCGAACACGTTCCCCTTCTCGCCGCCCGCCGAGGCGGCGTGGATGGGCTGGCACGCGGCCGCCATGGGGTACACGGGCTTCCTGCGCTGGGCGTACGACAGTTGGACGGCCGACCCGCTGTACGACACGAATCACGTGCGTTGGCCCGCCAGTGATTGCTTCGTCGCCTATCCCGGCGGGCGCAGCTCCATCCGGTTCGAGCGGTTGCGCGAGGGCATCCAGGACTTCGAGAAAATCGGCAGGCTGCGGGCTTTTTGCAGCTCAGGCTCATCCGACGATCACAAGCGGCTCTGGGACCAGTTCCGCACGGCATTGGAGCCCCTCAAACGATGGGAAGCCAAGACGCCGTTCACGGAAAACGTTCGCGCAGGCAAGCAGGCGCTGGACGCTCTGTCCAGGCGGATGGCCGGCGGGCTGGCGCAACGCAAGCCGGAATAGCACTCCGGCGGACGGAAAAGCCGGCACGCCGCGCGGGTAC
>JAPKGY010000551.1 GCA_026647385.1 Phycisphaerae bacterium
ATTCTTGCGCATGGCTTTGATGGTCTCGCGGGCGAGGATGCGCCCGCCGATGGCTGCTTGCAGCGGGACGTCGAACATGTGCCGGCCGATTTCCTTCTGAAGCCGGCGGATGAGGGCCCGGCCCCGGCGTTCGGCCTTGTCGCGGTGAACGATGACCGAAAGGGCGTCGACGGCCACGCCGTTGACCAGGATGTCCAGCTTGACGAGTTTGTCGGCCTCATAGCCGGCAAACTCGTAGTCCATCGTGCCGTAGCCCTTCGTGGCGGCTTTGAGGCGGTCGTAGAAATCGAAAATCGTCTCGCAGAGCGGGAAGCGGTAGGTGAGCATGACCCGCTCGGTCGAGAGGTACTCGGTTTTCTTGTACTGGCCGCGACGGTCCTCGGCGATTTTCATGATCGCGCCGATGCAGTCGGCCGGCACGATGAGGTTCGCGTCGATGATCGGCTCGCGGATCTCCTCCACCTTGGACATGTCGGGCAGTTCGCTGGGCGAATCGATGACCAGGACCTCGCCGCCCTGGAGTTTGACCTCGAAGGTGACGGTGGGCGCGGTCTGGACGACGTCGATGTCCGATTCGCGTTCGAGTCGCTCCTGGATGATCTTCATGTGCAGCAGGCCGAGGAACCCGCAGCGGAACCCGAAGCCGAGGGCCTGGCTGTGGACCGGCTCGAACGAGAATGAGCTGTCGTTGAGCCACAGTTGCTCGAGGGCCGTCCGGAGATCCGGGGCCTCGGTCATCGGGCCGGGATAGAAGTCGCAGAAGACCATCCGCTGCGGAGGCTTGTACCCGGGCAGCGGGGCGTCGGTCCGATCCGCCTCCAGGGTGATCGTGTCGCCGATGTTGACGTCGTGGATGGTCTTGATGCCGGCGAAGAGATAGCCGACCTCGCCGGCGGCCAGTTCGTCGCAGGGGGCGGGCTTGGGCGTGAACTTGCCAACCTCGGTGACCTGATAAGCTCGTCCGGCAGCCATGAGCAGGATGCGGTCGCCGCGGCGGATTCGGCCGCCCCTCACCCGCACGTGGCAGATGACGCCGCGATGGACGTCGGTCTTGGCGTCGTAGACGAGAGCTTTGAGCTTGGCTTCGGGGTCGTCCGGCGGCGGGGGGATACGCTCGACGATCGCCCGGAAGACCTGGTCGACGCCGACGCCGGTTTTGGCGGAGGTGAAAATCGCGTGGTCGGCCGGGATGCCGAGGATGTGCTCGAGTTCGAGGGCGACGTCCTCAGGCCGGGCGGTCGGCAGGTCGATCTTGTTGATGACCGGGATGATCTCCAGGCCCGAGGCGATCGCCAGGTAGGCATTGGCCACCGTCTGGGCCTGCACGCCCTGGCCCGCGTCGACCAGCAGAAGCACGCCCTCGCAGGCAGCCATCGCCCGCGACACCTCGTAGTGGAAATCCACGTGGCCGGGCGTGTCGATCAGGTTCAGCATGTACCTTTGGCCTTCGAGTTCGGCGAAGACCGTCGCCCGGTTCGCCTTGATCGTGATGCCCATCTCGCGTTCGAGGTCCATGTCGTCCAGGAACTGCTCGCGCATTTCACGTTGCGAGACGGCCCCGGTGGCCAGCAGGATGCGGTCGGCCAGGGTGCTCTTGCCGTGGTCGACGTGAGCGATGATGCTGAAGTTGCGAATGAGCTTCCGGTCGAACATCGAGTCCCGTTCCCCAAAAAGACGCCCGTCCCGGAGTGCCGGGATGGGCGTGACGCCCGGCGCCGGTTCGGATGGAACCGGGCTCACGAGCCGAACCGGGCTCGAACCGGGTTCACAGAGCCCGGATCGGGGAACCGGGTTCACAGAACCCGGCTCGGATTGCTCCCGCCCGCCGCTGTTCCATCAGGGATTCCCGTCCCGTCGGCGTGAACTTACGCGGTGGTAATAGTTTAGCGAAATGGGTCGCAATGCGAAAGAGGCCAGGATCGGACAACGAGCGCTGAAGCCTGTGGCTCGTTAACACAGGTTCGGTCTACCAGGGTATTCCTGTTGTCTAGAACCTCACGGCGAAGGAACGATGCGATTGGCGCGCCTGTCTGCCCGAAAGGTTCCTTTTCGGTTGCGGACCACAAAAAGGCGGTCCTTAGGAGGATTCACGCCGCCTGAAGGTGCTCCGCGGCGGCGATGTGCAGGAAGGGGCACAAGCCGTAGCGGTCTTCGCCGGGGAAGGCGATGAACAGGCGGCTTTTCATGACGACCACCGGGTCGGGATCGCGAATATCGTACGCGTCGCCGCCGCTGAGGCGAATGCGAAACGGCTCGAAGGGGTGGCGCTTGAGCAGGTCTTTGGAATCCGGGGCGGTCAGGCCTCGATTCTGGCCATAAGTGCGCCGCAACGGCAAGAGGCGTGCCGACGGCAACGCGCCTACGTCTTCAGCCCCTTCAGATTTGGCTCGATGCGCTCGTTGGCCTTGATGAAGGCGTCCCAGGTCATTTCGCCGTGTTTGTAGCCGACGGTGCGGCCGAAGACCGCGGTCAGGTTGCTGCGGACGGACGGGACGACCGTCGGATTGTCGCACTTGCCCGCGGTGACCATCTCGTGGAACTCCTGGATGTTGATCACCGTGCCGGAGGTGTACAGGTTCTCGAACGTTCCGCCCTCGTACGGCTTCTTGCCGCGGATCCAGACGTGGGTGTAGTAGTCGGTATCGATGACCCCTTCGGTGCCGTAGGTTCGCGAGAGGATCTCGCGCGGCGAGCCCGGGGTTCCCTGGCAGCAGGAGAAGGATAGGACGAACTCGTCGGGGAACGTGTAGATCAGGTTGAAGTGGTCCCAGATGTCGCCGACCTTGCGGATTTTCCTGCTGCCGCCGGTGCCGACGGCCTTGATCGGGTCGGCATTGACCGCCCAGGTCGCGACGTCGAGTGCGTGGATCGACTGCTCGACGATGAAGTTGCCGCCGAGGTCGGTATGCGGGTACCAGTAGCGGAGGCGATCCTCGGGGGTCGAGGTGGCCTTGGGCTGGGCCATGTCGAAGGGATAGTGGGCGTCGCCGGTGACCAGGCGTCCGATTTCGCCGGCGTGGACCCGGCGCATGGCTTCGCGGTAGAGGGGGTTCGCCCGCGTCTGGAAGTCGACGAGGAAAACGAGTTTCTTCTCGGTGGCCTTCTTGCCCGACTCACCGATGCTGAGGCAGCCGGGGACGTCGACGGCGATCGGTTTGGCGATGTAGACGTGCTTGCCGGCGTCGACCGAGGCGGCTGCCTGCTCCGGGTGGCAATAGGGCGGTGACTCGATCACCACGGCGTCCATCTTTCCGTCGAGCAGTTTTTTGTATCCGGACAGCGTGTCATAGCGTCGCGAGGCGTCGACGCCGAACTTGTTGCCGAACGCCTCGATCTTGTCCGGGAAGTT
>JAPKGY010000552.1 GCA_026647385.1 Phycisphaerae bacterium
TCCCTGTCCCGCGAGGGCACCCGATGTTCGCCTGAGGCCAACCCTCAGTCCGCGAACTGGAACGCGTACAGGTCGCAGTTGCGCAGGAAGAAGCGCAGCCGGATCGGTTTGCCGGCCAGTTTGCTCAGATCGCTGTTGCCCTTCCAGGACACGACCCGGTTGACGTCGTTGCAGGTGTGGATCATGTCGCAATCGGTCTGTCCGAAACCTTCGACGATCAGGCCGTTGGCGTCCTGGATCTCGACGTAAGCGATGCCCGTCGCCGACGTGTCGATGTTGAGCACGAGCTTGTTGCCGGAAAACGTCACCAGCGACGTGGTGAACTGGCCGCCGGTGTATGCGCCGCGCACGGAGACGAAGCCGTCCTTTCGCAACACGACGCGGCTGAGCACGGCGATGTCCTTGTCCGCGCCCAGGCCGGCCTCGGTGAGCAGTTTCTTGTTGCTCTCGTTGCGGTCCCAGCCGTGCAGCCAGTCGCCGCCGCGGTAGTACATGTAAAGGTAGCGGCCGTCGACGCTCGGCACGATGCCGTAGATCGTCCGCGCGTTAGCCCAGTCGAACTCGCCCTTCATTCCCAGGTCCACGAAAGGGCGGCGGTCGTACCGCTGCCAGATGACCCCGTCCCGGCTGGCCGCGAACTGCGTGTCCAGCGGTCCGGCGTTGATCGGAATATCGCCCTTGAACTCGGGCAGGATCCCGCCCCCGATGTAGTGGTAGTAGGCCGTCGGGAACATGACGTAAATGCCGTCCGCCCACGGATACTTGAACGCCGCGGGCATGTAGTAGTCCACCACCGGCCCCTGGTTGTGGTAAATGTCGAACCGGTCGGGACCGAGCACGACCGGCATGTCCTGCACCACGGGGAAGCTCTTGAGGTCCGGCGATTCGCCGCGAGCGATCGATCGGCCTTGAGACGCCGGCGTGTTCTGATTCTTCCGGCCGAAGAACACGTACTTCCGGATCGACTCGTCCCAGAACAGCACGTTCTGCGAGTCGAGGTGATGCCCCTTCGCCTGCGGACGGGCGGTGACCACCGACTTGTGGGTCAGCGTCCAGTTCAGGCCGTCCGGCGAGGAGAACAGATGCAGGCCTTCAGCCTTGTCGCCGTGACGGATGAACATGCGGTACTTCTCTTCCGGCGGCGCGGTCGGATCGATAAAGACCATCCCGCCGTCCTGCCCGAGCATGACCCCCCCGGCCCCCTGCCCGAGCACGATGTTGTTATCCTTGCTCCCCTTGAATTCGATCAGCCCGACGATCGGCTTCTCCCAGGTGATGCCGTCCTTCGATCGGGCGTAGCAGATCGCTCCCGCCTCCTTGTCCGTATCCCACTGAACGCTGGACATCACGTGGTACCACATGTGGTACGTGCCGTTTTCGTAGAGGACGGAACTGTACGGCCCGACGCCGCCGACCTCCCAGGGTTTCGTCGGCTTGATGGTCATCTCTCCGGTCTTGACCGCCTGGTGCGGATGCAACTCGACGTTGAACGATTCAGCGATGAAGCGATGGTCGATCAGCAACTGCCGGCGGTTGCCCACGTCCCAGGGGCCGTCGGCCGTGGGGGGCGCGCCGGCCGCCGTCCCCGTCCCCGACAGCATCCACGTGAAAGCGACCAGAGCGAACCCGACGCGCCCGAATGCGGGATGGAACCGGTTCATCGCAGACTCCTTATGATCGAGGGATCAAAGCCCCATAGAGCCCCGGCAGTATAATCGATCCGTTCAAACGTCTCGACTTTACCCTTCTGGCTCTCACGAATTCATCTACTTGCGGCACTCGGCGCAGAAGATATGATCGCCACGAAGGCCCGCGCCGGTTGCAGGCCCACGGTAAAACAACAAACTCCGCTGGAGGGATCACACCTCTCATGACTCGGTCGCCTCGCAGAATCGGCAGACGTCAGTTCGTGAAAACCCTGGGAGCAGCCGTCGCCGCGCCGCTGTTCATGCCCCGCGGCACCGTCGGCCAGAGCAGCCGGCCCGCGCCCAGCGAGCGGACGACCATCGGACTCATCGGCCCGGGCAAGGTGGGCACCACTTATCACCTGAAAACGTTGCTCACGTTCCCTGACGTGCAAGTGACGGCCGTCTGCGACGTGGATACCACGAGACGCCTGCACGCCCGCCACACCGTCGAGCAGGCCTACGGCGGCAAAACCGACTACCGGGGCTGCGCCGCGTACGGCGACTTCCGCGAGCTGCTGGCCAGGCGGGACATCGACGCCGTGGTGATCGCCACACCCGATCATTGGCACGCACCGCTCATCATCGCGGCCTGCAAGGCCGGCAAGGACATCTACTGCGAGAAACCGCTCACCCTGACGATCGGTGAGGCCAGGCGCTGCATCGAAGCGGTCCGCAAGCATCAGCGCGTCATGCAGACCGGCAGCCAGCAGCGATCGAGCGTGTTCGGCCAGTTCCGGTTCGCCTGCGAACTCGTACGCAGCGGTCGGCTTGGAAAGATCACCCGGGTCACCGTGGGCGTCGGCGTTTCGAGCAAATGGTGCGACCTGCCGGCGGAAGAGCCCGAACCCGGCCTCGACTGGGACATGTGGCTCGGCCCCGCCCCGATGCGCCCCTACAACTCGATCCTCAGCCCACGGGGCGTGCATAAACACTTCCCCAACTGGAGGCTCTACCGCGAGTACTCCGGCGGCGACATGACCGACATGGGCGCCCACCACTTCGACATCGCCCAGTGGGCGCTCGGCATGGACGGCACCGGTCCGGTCAGGATCATCCCGCCCGAAGATCCCAAAGCCGACAGGGGCGTCCAGTTCGTCTACGCCAACGGGGTCGTCATGGAACACGGCGGGCCGAACGGCTGCGTATTCCACGGAGAAAGCGGTAAGCTCCACGTCGATCGTGGCGTGCTCGCCAGCGAACCCGAGAGCATCATCAAGACCCCCATCGGGAAAGACGAGGTGCATCTTTACGAATCGCCCGGCCACCACCGCGATTGGCTCGACTGCATCAAGTCGCGCAAAAGGCCGGTCGCCGACGTCGAGATCGGAGCCCGATCGGTCACCGTCTGCCATCTCGGCAACCTGGCCTATTGGTACCGCCGAACGCTGCAATGGGATCCGGAGAAATGGCAATTCGTCGGCGACGCGGAAGCCAATACCTGGCTCGATCGCCCGCACCGCGACCCGTGGCGGTTGCCGGAGGCTTGAGCCCAAGGACCTCGCGTGATCCGGGGACACCGACCGCGAAGGAAGACCGCGCGGGCCGGGGCCCGCGGCTGAAAGAATCGTGTCGGCTTTGCCATTCACTTGCCCTCCAAGTAGCTCTCGATCAACAGGTGCGTGCTCAGTCGCTTGGGCTGCATGTCACGCTGCACGGGAG
>JAPKGY010000553.1 GCA_026647385.1 Phycisphaerae bacterium
GTCCATGTGCCGGACCTCGAACGACCCCTGGTTCAACGTCGCGCCCACATCTTTTTTCCAGGTCGGCACGGTCGCCAACGGCTTGTTCGCGCCCGCAAGGTCCTCCAGGTCGTCGTGGAACTCGCTGAAAATCGCCTTGGAGGATTGGGGCCTGACCGAGGCCGTCTTGTAGGGAAGAATCGTTGGAGAACCGTTCCAGGTCGCATCGTAGTACCCGACGCGGTACGTCACGCAGTAGCTCAGCATATACTCCACCTTCATCACCGAGCCGTCGGGGAAGGTGCGTTCCGCCGTCTGGGAGGAGGTGTGATAGTACTGATCCTTGGGGCACAGATACCATTCGAGGGCCGCATAGAACGTGCCGGCAGTCGGCGAGGTGATGCGCGGACATTTCTCCCAGCGGGTGAACCGACTCGGCGTTCCCTTCTGAATGAATTTGTGGAAGAACTCCCAAGGGTTGGCGCCGGCTGGCGGGGAACTCGGATTCGAGGCATTCACGGGCGTGGCGTCCCACGGGAAGCAATCGTTGCTCGATTGAGCGTACATGAACAGCGCCTGATGGCAGGTCCGCATGTTCACGCTGCACGTGAGCGACCGCGCCTGTTCCCGCGCCCGACTCAAGCTTGGCAGCAGGATGGAGACCAGCAGGGCGATGATCGCGACCACCACCAGCACCTCGATCAGGGTGAAGCCTCTTCGTTTCTTGCGGACGGACCGGGGGGCTTTCAATTCTACTGAACGGCGGGAATGAGCGGCTTGCACGCGTCGGTTCTCCTTTGTCCCAATTCATCGAGTCGGAACCAGCCGATTCGTGACGGCCAATCCGAGTTTTTGCGGCATTTACCCCACGGAAGTATACCCGCGAATCAAAGTCCCGGAAAGCGGACAGGGCGCCTTCGCGCTCGGCGAACGAAGCAGGGACAGCGGCCGATCCACAGGGTCGCCGGAATCGGATTCCTCCGGTTGCTCGCGCTGAGAGGGTGTGTGGGAAGCCTGGGAGAGCGGGACAGTCCCCGGGCTTCTCACACACCCTCTGACAGATGCTGCCCAGTGCTTGGACCGCGAGGACCCAACAAGCGCCCTGCAGGCGGAAGGCTTGGGGATCGGCGTGACAAGCAGCTCCCAGGGTCGACTTCGCCACCAAGTCCGGCCTGGGGGCTGTTTCGTGTTAACCGGGGGGGTGTTTACCCCGTGGCCTCACCAGGCCGTCCAGCCGCCGTCGACCACGATGTTCGCCCCGGTTACGTAGCTGCTCGCGTCGCTGGCCAGGAAGACCAGAGCCCCCTTCAGGTCGTACGGTTTGCCCATCCGCTTCATCGGGCTCTTGCTGCACAGCCGCTCGACCATGGCGGGGTTGACGTTCGGGGCCGGGAAGGGGCCGGGGGTCAGGACGTTCACACGCACGCCGTCGCCGACCCAGTAGACCGCCAAGTGCTTGCTCATCGAGAGGACACCGCCCTTGAGGCAGTGATAGGCGACGGGGCTGGCCATGGTCAGTCCGGCGTAGGCGTCCGGGTAGGAGCCCACCAGGCCGTACATCGAGCCGATGTTGATGATGCTTCCCTGCCCTCGGCGATCCACGACGTGCTGGCGGAAAGCCCGGCTCAGGAGGAACACACCCGTGGCGTTCTGGAGCTGGCGGGTGAACGCCTCGCCCGTGACGCTGGTCCAGTCGGCCGTCACCCGCTCGTATCCGGCGTTGACCAGGATGTCGACTTTGCCGGCCTGTTTGATCGCGTCGGCCATGCAGTTGTCGATCGACTGGGAGTCCATGTAGTCCAACTCGGTGACGTAGTGCTTCGCGCCGCCGACCACGGGCAGGGACCTGGCCACTTCCTGGGCTTTCTCCCTCACCTTGGGAATCTCGGCGCAGACGACGCTGGCGCCGGCCTCGGCCAGCCCGCGGCAGAAGGACTGGACCAGCCAGCCCGCGGCGCCCGTGACCAGAGCGACCTTGCCGCTGAGATTGAACAGTTCCTGGATTGTCGGTTCTTGTGCGGTAGTAGCCATGAAATCAACTCCTTCGTCGTAGCGGCCTGACGCCGCGTTTCACGCAATCGTCCACTCTCCGGCCATTACGGAAACCTTGCCCCCCGTGAATCCGGCCGATTCACGCACAGGACCTCCGGAGGGTTCCTTACCGGGTGGCGGACCCCGCGAAACCGGTCCGCCTTACGGTACAGCCGCCAGCGAGACCCAGTTCGGGTTGTCCGCCGCTTGCAGAACGGTCAGATTGACCCGCAACGTCTGCAGCCCTTCCTCCAGCGAGCAGGCGAAGTTGCCCTTGCCTTCCATCGCATCCATGAAGAGGTTCGCCTGGTTGACGAAGATGTCGTCTCGCTCGGTGGAGAACTGGAACTCGGTCTTCCAGCCGCCTTCGGGCTCGGCCATCGACAGCCACCGGGCGTTGTTCAGGTCCCACTTGCACGTGCCCTTTTTGCACACGACCGTCACGGTGTTCTCGTTCGGCGCCTGATGCTGGTTCAGGGAGAAGCAACCCATGACCTTCTCGCCGCTGTGGCGGGTGATCACGTGGACGGTGTCCTCGACGGTCACGCCCTCGAGTACCTGATGTCCGCAGTCCGCCATGAGGCGGCTCACCGGCCCGACCAGGAACTCACCGGCGTTGATCGCGTGAGTGAGAACGTCCTGGATCGCTCCGCCGCCGGTCTTGCGGCTGGTGTAGTAGATCTCGCGGTAGGCCGGCCTGTATTTCGGGAAATGCTGGCCCCACGTGCCGATCACCTGCACCGGCTCGCCGAACCGCCCCGAATCGATCGCCTCCTTCATCGACCGCAAGGCCGGATGCGAACGATACGTGTAGGCCACGGCGCTCTTGACGCCTTTTTCCTTAATGAGCTTCACCAGAGCGCTGACCCCGTCGAGGCTCAGACTCAGCGGCTTCTCGATAAAGACGTGTTTGTTCGCCTTGACCAGCTGCGTCGCCATCGGAATGTGCAGGTGCGACGGCGTGCAGATCAGGCCGACGTCGAATCGATCGTCGTTCAACGCGTCGTCCAGGCCGGCGTACGTCCGGGCGATGCCGTAACGATCCGCCACGGTCTTGCGGAGCTGCTCGTTACTCTCGCACAAAGCCAGGTCCGCGCGCCCGGTGCGCTGAAAAGTCCGGGTATGACGTTCGCCGATCGAGCCGACGCCGACGATCAGGATGCGATGTTTTACCATGAGGTCGTGTCTCCTGGCCGCGGCGGACCTCAGCCTTCGAGGTAGCTCTTCCCCGCCGCCAGCCGATTGGTGAAAGTGAAGCCGAGGGCACCGAACTGCTTCTGAATGTTCTCGATGCCGCTCTTGACCAGCACGATGTCGGCACTGTGAC
>JAPKGY010000554.1 GCA_026647385.1 Phycisphaerae bacterium
CCCGACCACGAAGAGTCCGGTGTCATCGACGGCGTAAGCCACCGAGCTTGACGTAAACGTTGCCAGTCGGCCGAGGGCCTGGAAGGACCAGCTACCGGTGCCGGTCGGGTCCTTCCAAAAAGCCGGGTACTCGAACGTCGAGGCGGTGGAAGGCCGATACAGGCCTGCCGCAGCCCGGCCGTCGGCCGAGATCCCGTAGCCCTGGGCTCGCTGTTCGGGATTGCCCGCATCGCCCGGCAGCAGGAGCACGCCGAACTGATCGTGGATGTAGGCCCTGCGAATGTTGGAATAGCTCCCGAAATTCGCCCGCATTTCGCCGACGGCGATGCCGTTGGCACTGATGCCCTGGACGGTGCCGGCCGCGGTGGTGGCCCCGCCGTACTTGAGGCTCCAGGTATCCGCCACGCCTGCCCCGGTGGCTGCGGTCACATCATAAGAGATGCCCACGTCAGCCGCACTGGCGTTCTTGGCGACGTTGTAGTAGTTGGTGGCGCTGGTCCTGCGGATCAGGTTGGCCTGCCCGCCGAGGGTGGCCTGGCCGCCCGCGGGAGGAACCATGCGATAGGTCCAGCCGTTCTCGGTGGCAACGCCACTTCGCCAGTCGGAGGCTCCGCCGCCCAGGTTGCCGCCCACGACAATCTGGCCATTGCCCATGACGGTGATGCCATTGGCCTGCGTGGACTTGGTGCCCGAAGTATTCGATGGCAACTGGACCGGCCCGGTCGGCGCCAGGTTTATGATTCTCCAGTACGTCGCGATGTTGGTGGTGCCCACCTCGCGTGACGCACCCGCAACATACGCAACGCCGCTGGAGTCCACATAGACCGCGCGAGCGTTCGAGTAGTTGCCGGCCGCGCTGCTCGGTAACCCGATCAGCTTCGCTCCGAACGCGGACGAAGCCAACCCGAGAACGAGCAGGCATACAATAATGTGTCTGATCATGTTCAAACTCCTCCTCAGGGCTTCGAGTTTCGGGCAGCCCCACGCCCTTTCCACCACTTCAATCCGTATCCAGGCGTCCGCCGTTTCCCGGAGGTGCCTCCCGGGGAAAGGCACGGCCGCGCACCGGCAAACGCTGGCTTGACTCGATGGACGAGTCGAGATGCAAGCCGCGCCACCACGGACGCAGGCTCCACACCGTCTTGCGCTCTCGGTTTTCAAGGTCGGACTCGCGGTCGCCCGCGTGCCCGTGAAACGTTAATTGTTGATCGCGTGTTCCGGGTGGGAGCTAAACCATGACCCGCGTTCGACGCAACGGCCTGAGGGACCTGGGGTGCCCGACTTGTGACCCGTTGCCAAACCGGTCATCAATCCATTGGGAGAGGAATCGTCGATCGGAGAAAAGCGTGCTTGTGGGAAACGATACCCGAGTGGGCGCCTCTCTCCGTCCCTCCTCCTCCAGCCACCTCCTACCCAGAAACCATCTTACATACAAACGAAGATGCACTACGCTCTGGTTCGGAAGAAATGGTGTAGAGAGAAATGCCTGCTTCTCCCCACCTTCCCTCCTTCGTGTCCCCTGAGAGCCCGATAGAATCGGTGCCCTCACACATCATACTAGCCGATCTAACCACCGCCTGGCAAGAGGAATCCGGCACAAAACCTCCCCCCCTCCCGGCAGGCCATCCAGATCGTATCTCATTTTTTAATAGTCACTTATAGATGATCGGGAACCCTTCGGAATCGCGAAATCGATAAAGGGGGAGTTTACCCCCGGCCGCTTTGAGCGGGCCTGGGGCCGCTGTTGGACCGAGGTCTTCGCATTTGCGACCAACCACGCAGCTTAACAACCGCGTTGACATTGGCGGGGAAATGTGACGACATTCTAACCGATGAAAAAGGACGCGGCAGACGGTTGACAGTCACCCGCGCGCATGTCGCAAGCCAGTCCATCCGCCCATTTTTGCTCGAGAACCTGAGCGATACTTCAGGCTTTCATGCCCATCCCATGAATGTCGCGAGGGTCAAGAGAAGGCTGTCCGACCACAAACGGAAAGCCGGCGTGGCAAGCCCAATCAGCACCAGGGCCGACAGAATGGCGACCACTCGATTCAGGGTTGCTGAAGTCGCGAGCGCGCGGGGAGGTTGCGCGCCTCTGGAAGACGTCTTTTCGGCACTCGAATAAGGTCCCGGCGCTCGAGCGAGTCGACGGAGGTCCTCGAGGCCGCGCGGCAGGAGCCACCACAGGGGTAAAACGACGAGGCGCGCCTGAAGAGGAAGACTGGCTGTAACGGCCAGCAGGCCGACGAGGCTTGCGCTGGTCCATCCCCATAGCCACCAGCAACTGCCCCTCGGGCGGCCAGTGCGCATTCTCATAAAGGGGACCAGCCCCAAGGCAACGACGGGCAGCAACGCCATCATGTCGCGGTGGAGGGCGTAGCCGCCGCCGATCAGTCGGGCTGAACCGAGCGACGATCGATCGGAGGCGACCCCCGCAATCACAGCCAGCAGAGAAAGAGCCAGGGCTGCGGTGGCGATGAACCGGTAACGCCCCATCGCCCAGGCCGACCAGGCCAGACCGATCGGCCACAGGACGGCGGTTGCATCGAGGCTGCAAGCCAGTACCGACAGGAGAACCACGCCCGCGCTGCTGAGGACTCCCCTCGAACGACCGGCGACCGCTGCGGCCAGGGCAATCGCCAGGAACGCCCCACTCGCGGACGGAGGATGAGGAGCGGCGGTGGCTGTCAACGGTGCCCACGCGGCCAACATGCAGGCGGCGGTGATGCCGGACCCTCTCAGCGAGCCGGGCTTCACACCGGAACCGGAGGCGAGAAGACACAGCGCCGCCCCCCAGGCGCACAGGCTCTCGATCCCCCACGAGACCCAGTCCAGGCGCCCCTGGTGATGGCCCATCGTGGCCAGCACGGCGGCGGGCATCGCCAGGCCGGCGGCGACGACCAGGGTCAGAATCAGCCTGTGGCGATGGGTCATCATCGGTCCTTGCCGGGAGCATGGATGCCGGCGTCCGCGGGCGCTCGGGTATCCAGCCAGTTCTGAAAACCGGTCACTTCCGCCTGATAGTCGAAATTGCCCCAGCGATGGACGGTCGCGGCCAACAGGGGAGCGGCAGCCTGGATCGTCAGGGCGACCGTGATGGCCTGAAACCAGGGCCAGATGCGCCTCCCCCGCGGGCGATCCTGTGCGACGGCGCGCCGAAGCCCCTCAACCCCCCAGCCTGCGACCAAAGCCATGGGGAGCACAAGCTGCTGGTAGTAATGCATCGCCGGTTTGGTCATCGACCACACCAAGACCGCCTCGAACAGCAGCCAGACGGTCGCGAAGACGGCCAGCGATCTTTCCGCGGGGCAAACGGGCTCGCGGGCGTGATGACC
>JAPKGY010000555.1 GCA_026647385.1 Phycisphaerae bacterium
GCCCGCCCCCCTGCTGGTCACCTGATGGCGTGGAGTACAAACGGGCCGCGTTGAACGAACAGGAGGCGGGATCGGCAGGCCCTGCCTCCTGGGTTGTGTATGCAGAGGTTCACCGCCGGAATCGTCTATTCCTGCCAGCCGTGGGCATCGCGGACGGCGATCATGGAGGCCAGGATCCTGTTCCACGTCTGCGGCTGGTGCATGACGGCGTTGGGGAACATGCAGCCGTCCCAGCAGAGGTGGCGGATCTTGCGGGTGGGCTTTCCGCTGTCGTCGCGCAGCCAGCAGCCGGCTTCTCGCGTGATGTTCAGTTTGCCGTTCGGATCGTTCGGCAGGCAGTGCCGTCCGGTTTTGTCGTGCGAGCCGCCGCCCTTGACCGTCGCGTCGTTCTGGGCGACGTGGAAATCGATCGTCCAAGGCCGCAGGGCGTCGGTGAGCTTCTTGTAGGCCGCCTGGAACGCGGCGGTATCGCTCCAATCGAAGTTGGTTGGCAGCACGCGATCCTCCGGCGCGTTGTAGCCGAGCAGATACAGCAGCGTATGGGCCATGTCCGCCTGGAAGCCGAGCGTCTGAGGTCGGCCGACGCCTTCGAGCACGTCGACCATCTTTCGCCAGCCGTGCATTCCGCCCCAGCAGATTTCGCCCTCCGCCGCCAGCCGCTCGCCGGCATCCTCGGCGATCGTACAGGCTTCCTTGAACGTTTCGACGATTCTCTTGGTGTTGCCGGCCGGGTCGGCGGACCAGTCCGCGGGGCTGCACGCCGAGTCGATCCGCACGACCCCGTCAGGCCGCACGCCGAGTTCGCGCAACTGTTTGGCAATTCGGCAGGCCTTGCGGACCTGTTCACAGAACTTCTTGCGCTCCGCGGCGTCGCCCATGGCCGACCCGCCGCCGGTCGGGGGCCAGACCGGCGCGACCAGTGAGCCGGCCACAAGCCCGTGCGACGTGATCTTGTCCGCCAGTCGCCTGAGGTCGTCGTCGGACGAGTCGATGTCCGTGTGCGGCGCGAACAGGAACAGGTCCACGCCGTCGAACCTCACGCCGTCGACGCCGGCCGCCGCGGTCAAGCTCAGCATCGTATCCAGATCGATGGCCGGCTCATCCGCCCCGGGCCCCTTGCCGACCAGGCCGGGCCAGAGGGCGTTGTGGAGTTTCGGGTAGTTGTGGGTGTGATGGGTGGTCATGTTTGCTCCGATTCTGTTAAATGTCTAATGATTAATGACGAATGTCGAAAGAAAGACGAAGCCCTAATGACGAAATGTGAGGTCTCATGAGCCGGTCTCCTTGGGGAATTCTGTCTTATGGCAGACGGCGTTGAAAACCAGGTGTAGCCCCTTGGCTTCCCGCGAGTGTGTCCGCGCCTCCTCATTGAGTGCGGGAACCGCCGTCGCAATCATCCGGAGCCAATGCTTACTTTCGCGAGCTTCTCGTTTGCGGACGCTGATGCGGTACCGAAATCCTTTTCTCGATCCGGCGTCGTCGGCCTCGCAGGAGTTTGCACCGATGCTTGTGGCCGCCCTCACGATCTGACCAATCAAAGGTTCCGTGACCGGGCCAATGGTAATCTTCCTTGCGAACTGAAGAATCGCCTCGCCAAACTGAGCCGTGCGTTCCTCCAGGTCGTACCGCCTGCCCGGCACATCGATTGACTCATTGGATCTTAGAGCTTCCTTAGACATTAGGGTTTAGACATTAGACATTTACGTCCTCGCGTCTCCCACATTCGGCACCTTGCCATGCGTGTCCGGCCCAAAGTACCTCAGCCCGACCAGCGGCTCGCTCCCGGTGTTTTCGATCTCGACGCCGGCGGCGGCGGCCTCGTGGGTGATGAAGACCTCGTCCTCGGTCTCCTCGCCGAACCGGATCATGACCGGCGTCTGCAGCCGCAGCTTGCCCATTCGGCCACAGCCCTGGACGGTGATCCACCCGCTCGCGCCGCCGTCCTTCAGCACGCACTTGGCGCCCGGCTCGACAGTCAGCTCCTTCGCGCTGAACAGTTGCCTGCCGTCGATCAGCCCGTACGCGATCCACTTGTCCGTATAGCCCGGCCCGCTGGCGGCCTTGTCCACGATCGGATCGAGCGCGTTGTGCTCGACGAAGTGCGTATCGACGTTCTTTTCCCAGTCGAGCTGCCCGATGATGTAATCCAGGTCCTGGTGTTTGTCCCTGGGCACGTCTTTCACCAGCAAGTCCCACGGTACGAACCGCCCCTCGACGATGTTCTGGAACATGCCGAACACGTCGGAGCCCCATTGCGGCTCATACGTACACAGCGACCCCGGTGCGTGCAGGACGCCGGCCGGGATCAGCCACCCCGCTCCGCGTCGCAATTTGTACGCCCGCGACAGCTCGAGGATCTTGTTGTCGCCCTTGAACCAGTTCTCGAGGCACTGGCGGACCTGGTCCTTGGTCGTGCCGGGTTCGAGGCCCATGAAGGTGTATGCGAAGTTGTTGTCCACGTTGTTGAGTTGCGGGGGGAAGTAATACGCCTCGGGTTTGCCCTCCTGCCCGGTGAGCTTGGCATGCTCCGGTCGCTGGTGAACGTGGTGGGGGATCGGCCCCATGTTGTCGAAGAACTTCGAATACACGGGCCAGCGCTTGTACGTATCCCACATCCTCCCGCCGATCAGCCGCGGGCGGGCTTCCGCCACCGCTTCGCGGAGCTGGAACTTCCTGCCCTCGAAGGCGACGTAGCTCAAACCCTCGTCGGGCGTGCGGTTTTCGTTCATCGCCTCGGTCGTACTGGCGAACCACCGCTCGTCGATCCCGCCGCGGTGCGCGCCGAACGCGTACGTGTCCTCCGGGGCCAGTTTGATCCGCAGCCCCGGGTGCAAAAAGCTCCGTGGCACCCAGGTCGGCGTCAGCCTCAGCAGTCCGCCGCCGGCGTCCAGCGCGGTTTCGAGCGTTTTTCCGATATCCTTCGTAATCCGTGTGCTTTGTTTGGACATGATCGCCCTCGTTGTGAAAGGTCGAAACAGAACCGGGATCAAATAGTCAGGTTTAATCTAATCGAGGACCGCAGCCTGCTCAAGCAGCCGGGGACGCCGCTGCCGCCCACTCCGCTTGAGGCTTCGCAGGCGCCCGGGACCGTTGCGGGCGAACGCTTCGTATGAGGGAGCGACCGATCCGCTCAGCGAGCCTCGGCCTTGTTCTGGGCGGGACAGACCCGGTAGACGTTCCGCACCCGGTATGTGGGTCGCCCCTGGCTTTCATGGTAGATTCGCACGAGCAGTTCCGCCATGACGCCGACGACGACGCATTGCGCCGACAGAACCGCGAAGAGCACCGCCAAGGTCACCAGAATGTTGCGATTGAGGTGCAGCCCCGTCG
>JAPKGY010000556.1 GCA_026647385.1 Phycisphaerae bacterium
AGCGCGTGCGAATGATCCGGGCGGCCTCGAACACGATCATGCCCGGCATGTCGATGTCCATGACGACCACGTCCGGACTGAGCCGAATCGATTCGGAGATGGCTGACTCGGCGTTTTCCGCGGTGCCCGCGATCCGGATGCCGGTCGCGCCCTGCAGCGACAGGGCGAGGGTGTTGCGCACCATGGCGTGATCGTCGACCAGCAGAATGGAGATCGGCTTATCCATGCGGCGCCGACACCTCCCTGTTCAGACCGATCATTCTCGCGACCGTGGCGGCGAGTCCGCCCAGCGGGAACGGTTTTCGCATCGCGACGGTGTGGCCTTCGAGGTCGGCGGCGGGGGGGCGGACGTGCCCGCTCGCCAACAGAATCGCCGGAACGGCTCCCGCCGCCGCCCGGATCATGTCCAGGCCGATCGCCGCGGCGTCCGCCTGATCGTCTCCATCGATGATCACCAGTTGCACCGGTGATTCGGCGTTCCCGCACAGGTCAACCGCGTGGGGTGCGTTGTCAGCCTGCAGCACGCGGTAGCCGAACGATTCCAGCGCAGCCGCCGAAACCTCTCGCACGTGCCGTTGGGCCCCGACCAACAGAAGGGTCTCGCCGTTCCCGTGAACGGCGTCAAACCCGCCGGTCGACGACTCGTTCGCCCGATCCAGCAGCAGCGGCAGCGTGACCGTGAACGTCGAACCGGACTCCGCGTTGGACTGGAACTCGATGTGCCCGCCGTATTCCTCCACGATGTTGCGAATGATCGCCAGGCCCAGTCCGCTGCCCGTCTTCTTGGTGGTAAAAAACGGCTCGAAGACGTGTTCCTGGACCTCCGGCGACATGCCCTGACCGGTATCGCGGACCGTGAGCGCAACCCATTCGCCCGGGCCGACCCCCTCGCGATCCGGTTCGTTCTCCGCGGCTGTTCGATGCAGGGTGATACGCACCCGGCCGCCGTTCGGCATGGCGTCGCGGGCATTGATCACCAGATTGAGAATGACCTGCTGCAGCCGGGTGCGGTTGGCCTGGACCCTCAGCGGGTCGTCCTCGAACGGATCGACGCACAGCTCGATCGAGGCCGGCAGCAGGTTGCGAAGCAGGTCGGTCGCCTCCTCGACGACCTCGCACAGGTTGAGCGGACCGGCGTCGGACGCCGTCGGGCGGGAGATCGCCAGGAGCGAACGGGCGACCTCCGCCGCCTGGCCCGCCGCCGCCACCATGCTGTTGAGCACCGCGCGGGTCGGGCCGTCGTCGGGGAGCATCTCGCGAAGCTTGTCCGTTCCGCCGCGAACCACCGCAAGGAAATTGCTGAAGTCGTGGGAAACGCTGCCCGCCAGTCGTCCGACCGCTTCCAGTTTCTGGGTCTGGAACAGTTGTTCGCGCAGCTTGGCCTTCTCGGCTTCGGCCCGATGACGTTCGGTCAGATCCGCGATCACGTTGACCCACCCCACCCACTGTCCGTTCGGATCGGCGATGGGAATCAGCGTGTACTCTGCCGGAAAGACCGCGCCGCCGGTTCGACGCATCTGGATCGACAGCCGTTCGAGCGGCTCGCGTTCGTCCCGGCCGACGCGGCACAGGGACCGCAGACGCTCGTGCTCGCCGCCGCTGGCGTGCAGATCGGACACCTGGATCCCGATTAACCGGTCCCGCGGGCGGCCGAAGATCTCCGCCGCCGCCGGGTTGCAATCGACCACGGTATCCGCTGAAGCGTCGAGGATCAGCACCGCGTCGCGCAGGCCGTCCAGCGTGGCGCGCAGCAGGTTGGCTGAATCGATCAGACGGCTCCGCGATTCCGCCAGGTTCGCGACCATCTGATTGAACTCGCGGGCCAGCGAGCCGATCTCATCGTGCGCGAAGACCTCGATGCGGGCGGACAAATCCTTGCTCCGCCCGACCGTCGTCGCGTGCTCGGTCAATCGGGCGAGAGGATCGACCACGATCCGATGCAGCAGCGTCCACATGAAGAACACGATGAAGCCCATGGCCACGACGCTGCTCAACGTGGCGAACCGGATCGCCACCGTCCCCCGCGCGGTGATCGATCGGGGGACCTCCGCCCGCAAAAGCAGCAGCGGCGATCCATTCATGTCCGAAATCGTCGTATAGACTTGCCGGGCATCGGACGTGCTCTCCCCAAAAAAGAGCGGCGCTCCGGGGCCGATCTTCTTCAGGATTGCCTCATGATCGGGAGGCGTCGCGCGGGGATCGAGCGGAAAAGCCTCCAGCTTGACGCCGGTCTGCTCGGCCAACGCGCGAATGCGGCCCGAGTCCAGGAATCGGCCGACCACCAGGTAGCCCTCGTTCCGTCCGCCGCTGTCGTGAGCGGAAACGGGCCGGCTGCAAACCATCAGCGGTCCGTGTTCGGTGCGGAGCATTCCCTTGGCGACCTTCTTCGGACCGTTGCACCGCAGCAGCGGGCTGTCTCCCGGCAGGCTTCCGTCGGCGAAAGGCCTCAACTTCAGGATCTTCAGCGAGGGAAGCTCGCAGGCCCGCGACCACAGGACGCGCCCCGTACCGTCGCAGATGGCCAGGAAGTTCAGCCGGTTCGACGTGAACAGCGGCGGCGTCATGGTGTCGATGATGTACTCAGCCTTCCTCTCGCGAATGTAGGTACCGGCTCCTTCCGCCCCCGGCCACTGTTCGCAGAAGATCGCCATCTGGTCCAACTCGCCCTCGATGGCCCGCGTGCAGCGGTTCATCTCCCCCGTCGCCTGCCGCCGCTCCAGAAAGTCGAAGCTCATCACCATGATCTGCTGCTGGACAACGTGCGTCACCACCAGCAGCAGGACGAAGACAGCCGACACCAGGAACACGATTTTGTTCTTCAGCGACATACGATTCACCGCGACCGGGCCTCTGCTTCGCGCGGACCGATAACCATCGGCTCAGCCCCGATCAGAACCCGTCTGGATATCGTCCATATCCGAGGAACGACTGAGTTAGACACCCGGCACGCGAGGTTCCACCGATGAGGGGGAAGAGGGCAAGAGCCCCGATTGAAGAACAGTCAAATAGTCCGAGAATCGAGCGAATTGACCCACGCAGAGCGGTCTGATCCGGCGTAGACCAACGACCGCGAGCTTCATCGCTCGTCGCCGTGGAGACTCGCACGGCCATCCATCCCACCGGGGGTGGGCCAGGCTACCGATCTTTTCGATCGGCCGCCTCTCCATAGGGCATCGTAAAGCTGCCCCCGTTCCGCAAGACGCGATCGAGGCGGGCGAGGTCGGTCAGGATTTCTTGATTGTCGACAAAGAAGCGGTTGACCGCCGCCCAGTTGCGCAACACGACCGACCTCTTGCCCAACTCTTTCGACGGCCTCCGGCCAAATCCT
>JAPKGY010000557.1 GCA_026647385.1 Phycisphaerae bacterium
GGGTCCCGGGCCGGCGCGAAAAAGTCGGCGGATCGAGCACGATCAGGTCGTATCGCAGTCCTTGGCGCCGGGCCCGGCCATAGAACTCGAACACGTCCGAGCAATAGAATCGGTGGGGCGAGGTATCCAGGCTGCTGGCGGCGAAGTTGCGGCGACTCCACTCCAAATACTTCCTCGACACGTCGACGCTGGCGACGGAGGCTGCACCCCCCATCGCGGCAGCCACGGAGAAGCCGCCCGTATAGCTGAACACGTTCAGAACGCGGCGTCCGCTCGCCCGTTCCCGGACCCGACGCCGGTTGTCGCGATGTTCGAGGAACAGGCCGACCGAAAACCCGGCATAAGGCCGAATCAGCAGCCTCAGACCGTTTTCGCGGACGGCAAACTCCTCCTCGCTTGCCTCGCCGATCCACGGCCTGGGGTCGGTGTGCAGTGCGGCGATGTCGGCGGGTATCCGTGCCCGATCGCGGAGGAAAACCTTCCTGTACGTGGCTGTAACTCCGAGGCGCCGGTGAAAGAGTTCCGCCAAGGCTCGGACCTCGTCTACGGACAGATTCAGCTTCTCCTCGTGAAGCTGGACAATGCACACCGGCCCGAACTTTTCGACGACCAGCCCATCGAGCCCATCGCCGGCGCCGTGAAACACGCGCACCGCGTCGAGGGCCGGGTCGCTCAGGAGCGACGCCCGGACAGCCAGGGCACGGTCGACCCATGACGCAGAGGAATTGCTCAAAACATACCACCTTCGCAGTCGCGCATGAATACTCAGGCATTCTACCGTGCGGCAGATGCGCCCGAAACGGAGAGCAACGAACGGCTGGGAACGAGGGTGCGCGACAGATTCGGCGGTTCCATACTGAATCGAGTGTCAAGGGTGGCATGGGTCGCCACGGCGACTCGCCGCGGCGAGCTCACTAGTCAGCCCGTGGCCGCTACGAGTGAAACAAGGGCTAACGCGGCCAACGCCTGCCACTGGGGAACGACACGTCCGAGGCTTGACCTCCTGCGATCGTTGCCGGAAGCATCTGCTTGCCTCAGAATGAACGCATGGACGCGTTGCGACGGGTACTGGGTTTGGTGGCGGACTTACTGGCGCCGAGGGCGTGCGCCCTGTGCCATCGAACACTGGGGCCCGGCGACCTCGATTGGTGCCCGGCGTGCACGCGGGAGATTCTGGCGGCTGTGGCTGTCGATTATTGCCGCCGGTGCGGCGAGACCGCGTCGCCCCACCTCGTCAACGAGGCGGGTTGCCGGCACTGCCGAGATCGCCGGCCACCGATCGACGGCTTCGCCCGCGTCGGACGGTACGATGGGCCGATCGGCGAGATGATTCGCGGATACAAATTCCGGCGCGAGCAGCGGCTCGATCGCACGCTGGGAGTCATGCTGGCTGACGCCGTACGCAGCCGCCCTTGGTGCGCGACGCTGGATGCCCTGGTGCCGGTGCCGGCCAGCCTGGCTGAGCGGTGGCAATACCGGTTCTATCCCGTCGGCCTGCTCGCGCGAAACGTGGGCCGTCGCCTCGGGCTGCCCGCCCTGCCCATGTTGACCGTTCGCGGAAAAAAACGCCGCCAGGTCGAGCTCCCCCAGTCGGATCGGGCGGAGAACGTCCACGGCGTGTTCCAGGTCGCCGGTCATGCTCGCGTCGCGGGCGCCCGCCTCTGCCTCGTCGATGACGTGACCACCTCGGGGGCGACGCTGGCGGAATGCGCCCGAGCGCTCAAACGAGCGGGCGCCGCCGAGGTCTATGCCGCGGTCCTGGCCAAGGCCGGGCGGGACACGCCACCTCCCGAACACCGGACGAATGCGGGAACGTCACTGACTGCCGAGTGAGAAACTCAAACCGACCGCTCGGGCATCAGGAGCCGCGGGGTTTCAGCACGCGAGGTTTTCGGAGCGCGAGCGAACGGCAACCCCCACGCGATGCTCCGCGCAAGTCGCCGCGGCAACCCGCGGCTCTTTCGAATGACAAAACTCTGAAACAGGCAATCGGCCAGTTTGAGGAACGTGGCCTGTCGCAAGACCACGATCGCCCGAGGACCCGGGCTGACCGATCGCCTCCGCCGGTACGCCGCCGCGCCAACACGGATCGCCTTTGTGCGGCCCCTCGACCCGGCAGGAGTCTTCGGAGAAAACACGTACCCATCGGATGGACCTGCGTCGTACGGTTCCACGGGGACCGCGGAACCGAGCCCCGTCATTCGCCTCGTGCAGCGGCGCGTTTCCGGCCTCGGCCCGTCTCCGCGGACTCCGGCCGGCCGAATACGGAGTCGATCATCTCGACGGTTCGGTCGACCAGCACCTGCCCGCCCTCGGGACCGACCAGGTTGCTGTGCACCACAGCGCTGTAGCCGCCCCCGCGGACGGCCCGCTCCGTCGGAAGATAGGTTCCTCCGCCGGCCAACTGGATGACAAACGTCTGGACCGCCTTGCTCCGCGCCTTGATCTGGATGCCGTAATCGGTGAACAGCTCAAAGGGATTCGTGCAGATCACCGCGCCGCCGATTCGCACCACGTGGAGTTCCGCATCGCAGGTGGGCTTCGGATCGTCCTTCTGCGTCTCGTACCGCTGGACGGTCTGCTCGTACCACTTCATCCGCCGGTGCAAAAGATCGGCGGCCTTGGGATTCTGGGCGATTTCGGCGGCGGCCTCCTGGCAGGCGGCCTTCGCCTCGGCGTATTCCGCCTCGGTGACCCGGCGGGCAGGCAGTGCGACCGTCTCCACCCGGTGGGCCAGCAAGGCGTCGGTATGACGATCATCCTTGACCGCATCGTACGCCTCATCGACCGCCCGCGTGATGCGCCGGGCGAGTTCCGCCATCGCGTCCAGCCCGCGCAGGTCCGCCATCCGCTGGTCCGCCGCCTTGCGGTACATCGGCCTCGGCGCCTGATCGCCGGCGGCGCCCGTCCAGCCGAGGATGCACACCTCCGGCCCATATCGCTTGTGCAGACTCTCGCGCACCGGGTGCCAGAAATCGGCGTTGATCGTGGATCGGCCTTCAACCACCTGCGAAGGACACGACACGTTGACGCCGATACCGATCAGTTTTCCGTCCGCGTCCCACAGGAACAGAGTATTCACGTCGTGGTCCTCGTAGCCCTCGAGGCTGCGGAATCTCGGCAGATCGGTTCGCCCATACATCTGGGCCGTGCCGTCGGCGTAGACCGCGCGGCGGTTGTAGGCCACGACGGCGTGTCCGAGACCCCAGAAGCGCGGCTGGGAGAACTGTCCGACCAAGTCGGTCCCCGCCGCCGAGATCGAGCGGTTCGTTGTCGAGCGTATCAAGGCCATCGGCAAGGACGACGACGTGCTGGCCCGTACGTTGGC
>JAPKGY010000558.1 GCA_026647385.1 Phycisphaerae bacterium
GATCAGATCAGCGGGGCCGGAGAGGACATTACCCAGGGAATCCTGGACGCGATGTTGGCCGCTGATCTCGTGGTGGCGGATCTTACAGGACTGAATCCCAACGTCATGTATGAACTGGGGATCAGCCAGGCCTGGAAACTGCGAGTTGTACCCATTGCCTGTCAGGGCCAGCGTTTGCCTTTCGACCTGGCGGTCACCAATACGGTGTTTTATGAACTGCCGACCACTCGGCAACGGCAGCAGGAAGGGCAGGCGCGACTGAGGAAACGCGTGCAGAAAACGCTGGAAAACGAGACGGAGAACGCGATTTTCGCGGGCGCGTTTTCACGCGTTGTGGGTGATGATTATGCGATGGATGCGGTGTATCGTGCCGTCGTCGAGGCGATGACGAACTTCTGCAAGTCACTCGACGATCGCCGGCATGAGACCCGTAAGGAGTTCGATCCCACCGCCAAGGACGCGGCTGAGGCTATGGGACAACTGATCCTTCCGGTCACCCGAAGTCTGGGAGACAAGGTGCATGTATTTCGGCTCATTGCCAGAGGTCCCAGCGGAATTGACGATTTGGATCCGTTCCTTCTTTCACAATTGGAGGCCGTCGAGAAGATCGAACGAATGGCCGATAAACTGGGAAGGATGTTGAAAGGCCAGGGGGGCCGTTCCAGGTTCAAGGCTGCCGATAACATCATGGCCCAAATGCAGGGCGTGGCCCGCGAGGTAGCGAGGCGGATTTCGCAGAGACAGAAACGCACTTAGGCCTACTCCCGGGCCGATGAGGAGCTAATAATACCCAATGAATAAGGTGCGTCTTCCGATACGCCGTGTGTTTGGGGTAACGTCTTTGCGTCGATTAAACGCGGAATTCGAGTACGTCGTTCGTGACGCCGAAGAGCATGTTCGCGTTCTGCGCCGCAGGCCAGCGGACTTGGCCGCTCAGTTGGCGGTCTGCCGCTCTCTTCGGAAAGCCAAAGTACACTATAAGGACCTTTTGCGCGCAAACCGGGCACCGTATTATCCGTCGAGGGCTAACAAGCTTCTTGCTGTTGCCACACGTGCTGAGTCTCTTCTTCAGCCCGGTTGCTGTTCGGATGTGGCACGGGCAATTCGCCGTCATGCTAAAGAGATAGCCCGTGCTCCTCGAGCGTGTTTGCCGGCGGAACACGTCGCGTGACGCCCGGCGGCGTCGATGGGCGGCGATTTGGCCCCATCTATTTCCATGAACCATACCGCGAGGGTAATCGAAGGCTGTTTTATCGGTGCGGTTGCGTGTCGATCCCCTGTGTGGCTGATTCTGCTTTGAACCGCCATTCGGAGACGACTTGGCCGACCTGATCGATCAGGCGAAGCCAGGCGAGGCGGATCTCACCGCGGGCGGTGCCCGGGTCAAACCGGAACGCCTTCAACCGGTCTGAGCAGGGTATTGGCGCCGAGTACTCGTGCCACTGGCCGTCGTGCTGTACCTCCAGCTGGACCGAGCGAGATTTGTCGAACCGGCGTTCGTCGGCGGTCGTCCAGAACGCCTGGGCCTGGCCGGCACCCTTGGAAAGCATGCGAATCTCGAGGGTGAACGGGCCGGGGGTATCCGGCACGTCCTCCGTTCGGATGAACGGGTCGTGGCCGATCGCGCGGATGACGAACTGGCCGTCGGAGACCGAGAGAATGCAATCCTTCGAGGGGACCCACGTCTGCGGCGGGGCACCATAAGCCGGGTTCGGCTGAGGGATGACGGCGTGGGTGTCGGCCAGGAACCGGTCGAGCAGGGCGTTGAGTTCCTTGACCTTGTCCGGCCTCCCGGGGGCGAGGTTGTTTTTCTCGCCGAGGTCTTCCTTCAGGTTGTACAGCTCGAAGCGATCGCTCCGGTCGTCGTTGTCGCGGAAGAAGCGGATGAGTTTCCAGTCGCCGACCCGGACATAGCAGGACGGCAGGGCGCCGGTCCTGGGGATGTTGTGAGGGAAGTGGCAAAAGAGCGGGCCGCGGTCGTGGGGCTTGCCGGCCAGGACGGGTGCGAAACTGACGCCGTCGGGTTTCTGAGCCGAGGGCGCAGCCAGATCGAGCATATCGACGAAGGTGGGGAAGAAGTCCGTCGACTGAATGATGCTGTCGGTGGTTGAACCCGCCCGAGTCGCGCCGGGCCAGACGATGATGCAAGGTTCGCGCGTGCCGCCTTCGTAGAGGGTGGCTTTGCCGCCGCGGAGTGGGGCATTGCTGGTGATGGGGACGTTTTGCCAGTCGGATTCGTCCTTGTGGTACTCGGGATGAGCCCAGAACACGCCGCCGTTGTCGGAGAGGAAGACGATCACGGTCCGGTCCGCGATGCCCGCCTCGTCGACCGCGCGGACGAGCCGGCCCACGGCCTGGTCGAGGCTTTCCACCATGGCGGCGTAGAGGGGATTGCGCTGCGGGCTGTCGGCCGGCAACTTCGCCAGCTTGGCTTCGTATCGCTGGATGAGATCCTTCTTGCCGTCGTACGGTCCGTGTACCGAGAACGCCCAGTAGTTCAGGTAGAACGGGCGGTGCTTGTTGGCCTGGATGAACTTGACCGCCTCGGCGGCCATCAGGTCCTCGACGTGATCGCCGCTCTGGGCGGGGAGCTTGAAGGCCGGCGACTTCCAGGGGGCAATGTAGCAGGTCGGCCCCGGCCCGGGCCAGTGGGGGACGTCGACGTCGAAGCCCTGCTGGAGCGGGCTGTACGGTTCGGGCCCCAGGTGCCACTTGCCGAAGTGGCCGGTGGTGTAGCCGGCGGCCTTGAAAACTTCAGCCAAGGTGACGTACTCGGTTTTGAGGCGGGTGGCGCTGTCGGCGTGCAGGGTCTTCTGGGTCGGCGGTGCTCTTCCGGCGAGATGAGCCTCCAGTCGCTCCTGGGGCAGGTGGCAGACCGGGGCCGTGATGCCGATACGGGCTGGATGCAGACCCGTCAGGAGGCTGGCCCGGGTCGGCGAGCAGAGCGGGTTGGCGGCGTAAGCCTGGGTGAAACGCAGCCCGCGAGCAGCCAGTCGATCGATGTTCGGCGTCTCGTACCAGGTGCTGCCGTAACAGCCCAGGTCGCCCCATCCCAGGTCGTCGGCCAGGATGAAGAGAATGTTCGGACGCGGCGGGGCTGCCTGTGCGGACCGTGCAAGCGCGATCCCGCCCAAGGCCAGTGCGCACACCCGCAGCGCGATGGGAAAACCGCGTGCGATCGCGTTCGTGCCGGAATTCATGACTGCCTCCCTCGATCGACGAAGTCCCCCAATAACCGAAACGAGGAGACGGTAGCATCGCTCCAGCGCACCGTGATCCTGTTTCGGGCGATTCCCTCCAAGTTCTCGCACGTTTCTCTATC
>JAPKGY010000559.1 GCA_026647385.1 Phycisphaerae bacterium
CGCCTTGATCCACGGCCCGCAGTAGGCCCAGTGGTCGTGGAACGTGCGCCCGCTGAAGAGATTGCCGTCGATCACGCAGGGCTCATTCACGAATGTTCCGCCGCAGACCTCAGAGGCTGCGACGATGGCTTGGCCGAGGGCAAGCCCTCCGTCGCCCGGTGGCACCTGCCGATGCTCGAATACCTGGAGCCCCGCGGTCGTCAGCAACTCGCGAAGTCGGGCGCTCAGCAACAGGTTGGCCAGGCAGCCGCCGGAAAGCACCACGCGACCCAACCCCGTCCGCCCGGCTGCCCGAACCGCAGCATCTGCTAACATTGTAGCGATCATTTCGTGAAACGCTCGCGCGAGCGAAGCGACGTCCTCGCGCGCCCGTCGGCGCTCGATCATCGCGGTCAATGCCGGCCGAACGTCGATCTCCATCGGCTCGCCGTCGACAATCGCATAAGGCAGCGGCGCTCCGCAGCCCGAGCGCCGGGCAATTGCTTCGAGCATCATGGCCGCCTCAGCCTCGTAGCGATTCCGGTCGCAAATCCCCAGCAGAAACGCAGCTGCGTCAAACAGTCGCCCGAGGCTCGACGTTCGCGGCAGTCGCTCGGGCCGACGCAGGCGAGCGATCAACGCTTCAAGCGCATCGGACTCGATCCGCTCGAAGGAGGTGGGATCGAGCGCGATAAAATCGCCCTCGATTTGAGACAGCAGGCCGGCTGCCGGTCGCCACGTCTGCCGGGCGCCGGCGTCACCGCCCGGGAGCGGGTAGTAGGCGACGTGGGCGCACCGTCGATAGTCCGCAGCCTCGCCCGCCAGCACCTCGCAACCCCAAATCGCGCCGTCGGGCCCATAGCCCGTGCCGTCGCAGATGATGCCGATGGCCGATCCGCTGAGCCCGTTGTCCGCAAGGCAACTGACCAGGTGGGCATGGTGGTGCTGAACCTTCACCACGCGCAGCCCGCTCGATTCCGCGTACCGCGTTGTGGCGTAGTCCGGGTGCAGGTCGGCGGCGACGATCGCGGGTTCGACCTGCAAAAGCCGCTTGAACTGTTCGATGGTCCCAAGGAAGTGGCGATACGCCACCGCGTTGGGCAACTCGCCGAGGTGCTCGCTGACGACGGCCTGATCGCCGGACAGCACGCAGATGGTGGACTTCAGTTCGCCCCCGACCGCCAGCACCGGAGACTCCGCGCGACAACCGATCTCGATCGGCGCGGGCGCGAACCCGCGAGCCCGGCGAATCGGCAACGCCGGCGCGTCCGCTCGATCCACTGCGAGTACCACCGAGTCGTCCACCCGCCGCTCGATGTCCCGGTCGTGCAGCAGAAACGCATCGGCGATGTGCCCGAGCCGCCGCAAAGCCTCGCCGTTCTCGCAGCAGAGCGGCTCCTCGGTGGGATTGCCCGAGGTCATGACCAGAGCGCCCGGACCTGCCCGCAACAGCAGATGGTGCAGCGGTGTGTACGGCAGCAGGAGTCCGACCCGGTCCAGGCCGGGAGCGATATGTCGGCTGAGCCGATGAAGGAAAGGCCCGGGGACTGAGAGAGGCCCGGGGACTGTCCCCATTTCGCCGGAACAAGGCTCGGGCTTGAACGCGCCGTTGACCAACTGGATCGGGATCTGGCCGCGAGATGGGGACTGTCCCCTTTTTCCGGCGTACGGCACGTCCTCGGTCACCGGCACCAGGACGATCGGCCTCTCCGGTTGGCTCAGGGTGATCGCGGCACGGTCGTCGATCGTCGCCAGCCTGCGCGCGGTTTCGAGGTCGCGAACCATGACCGCCAGCGGCTTGGCTTCGCGGCCTTTGCGGCTGCGCAGCGTAGCGACGGCTGAATCGTCGTCCGCTCGGCAGGCCAGGTGAAATCCTCCGAGCCCCTTGATGGCCACGATCCGTCCGTCGCCGAGCAAGCGGGCGCATTCGGCGATCGGATCGCCGGGAACACTTTCGCCGGCCGTGTTGACCAGCCACACCTTTGGGCCGCAGACCGGGCAGGCGTTCGGCTGGGCGTGGAACCGGCGGTTGGCGGGGTCGTCATACTCCGCCTGGCAGGCGGGGCACAGGGTGAATCGCGCCATGGTCGTGTTCGGCCGATCGTACGGCACCGCCTGGATGATCGAATACCGCGGGCCGCAGTTCGTGCAGTTGATGAACGGGTAGCGGTATCGGCGGTCGCGAGCATCGAACAACTCCGCCAGACACGCCTCGCACGTGGCGACGTCGGGTGTGATCTCGGCGTCCTGCAGGCCGGTACGTTCGCTGTGTTCGATGCGGAAGACCGAATCGCCGCGCGTATCGAGTTCATGACGGCTCAGCTCGGTGATGCGGGCGAGCGGCGGCAGCTCGGATCGCAGTCGGCCGACGAAGGCGCCGACGCGGTCAGCCGGACCTTCGATCTCGATGAACGCGCCGTGAACGTCGTTACCGACCAGGCCGCCCAACTCGAGAGCCCGCGCAAGCCGATAGACGAAAGGCCGAAATCCAACGCCCTGAACGCGCCCGCGCACGTCAAGCCGACAGCGGGTGGATGGTGTGGAATCGCTGCGATGTTTGCGATTCGAGCGCATGGGAACTTTCACTTACGCGGCTTCAAAACTCTGACAGCCCCGTGCCACGCCCGCGTACTCGCGGGGCGTGCTCCGTGTTTCACATTTCAAGTCTTCGATTTCAAATCTCACGTCTCAGGTTTCAAGTTTCAGATTTCAAATCCGGGTCCTTCAGCAGAATCCGTGGGTGAACTGGGGCTCTGCCCCAGAGCCCGGGATTCTTTGAGGCATGGGCTCCGGTGTCCGAGAGGCTGAAGAGAAAGACCCCGCTGACCCTGGAGGCGAGCGGGGCCAGTACCTTCGGCGCACCGTCGGCCGGGTTATCCCTTGCCCGGTTGCGTCCCCGCAGAGCCTGACTCCGTTTCGCCCAGCGGGTGGATTGTACTGGCGGGGAGGTGGGTTCGACCAGAGGAGGTTCATGCCATAAAGCATCGTGCGAAGTTCCGGTAAGTTGGTGCTTGCCAAGAGCACCACTGCCGCAGACCAGGGACGATGCAAGTGAAGACGGTCCTCAATCGGGTCCGCAGAATCAAGGGCTTCGTTTGCGGGAAGGTTCGGTTTGTGGGCGAGCGGATCGAGGTGGATGTCCGTCCACGTCTTGGCTGGCGGCCCATTTGTTCGGGCTGCGGACAGCCGGGGGCGGGGTACGACGCGCTGGGCAAACGGCGTCTGTCAGGCGTACGCGGTGTTCCTGGCCCGCTGGGCTCGGCGTTTGAGTTGGAAGGAGGTGGCCTCGGTCTTCAACACCAGTGGGGAGCACGCTTGCCGATCGGTGGCCTGACTAGTGGCA
>JAPKGY010000056.1 GCA_026647385.1 Phycisphaerae bacterium
GGCGACGCATGCCACGGGTCAATCGCGATTCATTTCGGAACCACCGAAGCGGTTGCGGACCTCGATCAATTCGCGCTCGGGGCCGACGTGGGCGGCTTCGCGAGATGCTCGTCAAACCAGTCCGCGAAGATCGGCATGTCGTCCAACAGTTTCGGCCAGCCGTGCTTCGCGCCCGGCCGAACGATTAATTGCACCGTCACGCCCGCCGCCCGGAGCTTGTCCACCAGGTCCCGCGACTGCTGGAACGGAACAAGCCGATCCGCGTCGCCATGTATGATCAACGTCGGCGGATCATCGGGTGAAACATGAGTCATCGGCGAGGTGGCGCGAAAGATCTCCAGTCGCCGCTGTTCGTCGGCGATCGGAACGAACTTCTGGGCTGTCTCATCGAATTCGTGGAAGTCGAACGGCGCCTGGAAGGGCTTCAATTCCTCTCGAAGCGCGCGGTCGACGTCCCGGCCGGGCTCGCCGTAGTTGAGGAAATCGGTCGGCGGATAGAAACAGGCGACCGCCCGCACGCGACTGGCCTGGTGCATGACCGGATCCTTCTTGTTGGGTTTGCCCTCCCGGCTGTCCAACCCCATCATGAGCGCCAGATGCCCCCCGGCGGAGCCGCCCGAGACCCCGATTCGATCCGGATCGATGCCGAAGTGAGCGGCGTTGTACCGAATGAAACGGACCGCCCGGTGCATGTCCTCGATCACTTCCGGAATCGTATACTTCGGCTGGCTGCCGTGAACGACCGCGAAGACGGTGTATCCGCGCCGCAGAAACTCGACGAAGTGCCCGCGCCCGATGCGATCGTGATCGGAGATCCATCCCCCGCTCACCGCCCAGATGATCGCCGCCCCGTTACGCGGGCCGGTCGGCGTGAAGACGTCGAGGGTGAGCGCGGTGCCGAATTTTCGGCCGTAAATCACGTCCTCCTGGCGGGTATACCCAGGCAACCCCTCCGGCTGACTCGTCGCCACCTGACCCGGTGCCAGAGTGAAGCCCAGCGCCAACACCACACATTGCGGAGCCATAACCATCTCCTCAAAACCATACGCCCGCCGGACCGGGGCACGCGATCCTCGGCGGCGCGCAAGACCCATGCTCCCACATCAGCCCCCCGTCGGCACGTTACGGAACATGAAATATGCCGCCCCCGCCAGGCACAAACTTGCCCAGAGAAAATCGAGCTTGAGCTGCTCGCGCATGTAAACCAGGCAGAAGACGGCGAATACGCACATGGTGATCACTTCCTGGGCAACCTTGAGCTGCCCGAGGGAGAAGTACTGATGCCCGATCCGGTTGGCTGGAACCTGCAGGCAATACTCGAAGAAGGCCACACACCAGCTCGCGCCGATCGCCAACAGGAGAGGCTGGCCTTTCAAGTCTCGCAAATGCCCGTACCACGCATAGGTCATGAACACGTTTGAACCGACCAGGAGCATCATAGGAAGCCACCGACGCATACCTACTCCCCGTTTGACAAACGGGTGCGTCCCGGGACGCACCCGCTTCATGGCCCCGCAACTGTCCGCACCCCGCTCAGGGCACCGCCGTGGACGGCCGCGAAGGGGGCATTATATCCCGGGCTATCCTCTCCGCCTGACGGTTGAATTCCGCCTCGAGTTCCCGGCGCAGCCCGGCCTTGGCGGGGTCGTCGATCAGGTTCTTTGTTTCGTACGGGTCGGTAGCGAGGTCGAACATCTCCGTCCACTCCGGATGGCCGGGATACTTGATCAATTTCGCGTTATCCGTCCGGACGGCTTGGGTATGAGGGGAGGCGAACGGGCGTTCGTGGAAGTACTCGTAGTAGTACGAGTGCCGCCAATCGCTCGGCTTGCCTTCCAGCAGCGGCCGCCAACTTTGCCCCTGCATCTCGTTCGGCACGGGAACGCCCGCGAGATCCAGAAAAGTCGGCGCCAGGTCGATGTTCAGCACGATGTGATCGAGCAGCTTGCCCTTCGCGGCGGACCTCGGCAATCTCATCAGCAGCGGGATGCGCAGACTCTCCTCGTAGGCGGTCCGCTTGTCCCCGAGCCCATGTTCGCGCAAGTAGAACCCGTTGTCGCTTGCAAACACGACGACGGTGCTGTCGTCCAAGCCCAGCCGATCGAGCTCCTTCATGATCCGCCCGACGTTCTCGTCGATCGCGGCCACACACCGCATATAATCGAGCAGTCGAGGCGAGTCGGCCGCCGGAAACCAGGAGCCCACCAGGTTCTCCGGCCCCGACCCCGTCAGATACGGTGCCCGGGTCGCGAGATTGGGCACCGCCCGGGCCTGGCGTCCCGCGTAAGCCGCGGCATGCCGGTCGGGCGGCTTGAACGGACTGTGACAAGCCTTGAATCCGACTGCCAGGAGGAACGGTTTCCCCTTGCTGCCGCGAAGGAATTCAATCGCGTAATCCGTGGACACGTCGTCCACCCACCCGTGGGTCGCGGTCTCTTTTCCGTTGACGAGAAATGGGCAATCGGGATACCTTCCCTGCCCGATGTAACTGGCCGAATAATGAAAGCCCGGACGAGCGCCCGGCTGCTTGTCCATGTGCCACTTGCCGACGTAGCCGGTCATGTAACCCGCGGCCCCGAGCAGGGAAGCATAGGTGACCGCGTCGGTCGGCAAGGGGGTCTGGTTGTCCCTGATGCCGTTGCGATGCCCGTACGTCCCGGTCAGAAAGCTCGCCCGGCTGGGGGAGCAGAGCGAATTAACCACGAAGGCGTTGCGGAAACGCACGCCCTCCCGGGCCAGCCGGTCCAGGTTCGGTGTCTGCAGCCAGGGAAAGCGCCCCTTCTCACCCTGTTCGTTCTGGACGACGCCCATCGCGTCCCATCGTTGATCGTCGGTCAGGATGAACAGGAAGCTTGGCCGGGGCTCCGCGGCAACGAGTCCGCCGGAGATCGCAGGCAGCCACGCCAGAAACAACGCGGTGCGGATCGAGCCCGGGGTCATGACCGATCTCCTTGCTCCAACTGACCGATCGCATTCGTCGGAACGATATCACTCTAAAGAGCCGGGGGGCTTCATCCGATGCGATCGGTCAGATTGAGAAGATAACCGAGAGAGCGACGATGGGCCAAGGCGCGCTTCGTGGCTCCAAGGGCAACGGGTCGGTGGGCAACACCCGGGCTCGGCCTTGTCGGCGAACGTGCGGAGCAGGCGCCGGGGCCATCACGCCGGAGAGAAGAAACGAGCGGCGTTCGCGGTGGACTGGCGGGCGAGCTCCTCGAAGGCAACCCCGCGCAGATTGGCTGCCAAGCGGACGGTGTGCGTGATGTACTGAGGTTCATTGGGGCGGACCCTGCGGATCGGCTCGGGCGTCATATAGGGGCAATCCGTTTCGAACATGATCATGTCCGGGGGCGTTTCGAGGCAGGTTCGGCGCAGCGCGTCGGCGTTCTTGAAGGTGATCACACCGGTGAACGACGTCCACCAGCCAAGAGCCCGGATCTCAGCCGCCTGATCGGGCGTTCCGCCATAGCAGTGGAAGACGACTTTGCGGTTGACATAACCGGCGTCCTTGAGGACGGCCACGGTGTCGTCGTAAGCCTCGCGGGAATGGATGACGATCGGCAGTGGGGTCGAGGATGCCGCGTCCAGTTGCTTGCGGAAGATCGTCCGCTGAAGGTCACGGGGAGCAAAGTCGTAGTGGTAATCGAGGCCGATCTCGCCAACGGCGACCAGGTCGGCGTCCTCCCGCCACAGTCTCACGAAACGTTCGATGTCCCCGGCGGTCACCCGACCGGCTTCGTGCGGATGAATACCGACCGCGAGGGCGATTTGCCCGGGGTACTCCCGACGAAGCTGCAGGGCCGGCTCGAGGTCGGCGGGCGTACAGGCCACCTCGATGATCCGGGTCACACCGGCCGCCCGCGCGTCGGCCACGACCTGCGCTCGACGATCGAACAGATCGCGGGAGGTGAGATGGGCGTGCGTGTCGATGAGAGCGGTCGGCATTGGAGCATTGTAAACGAAAGCAATCGAGTCTCCTCGTCGATCAATTGGCGCAGTCCACGGGGGCGGGCTTGCCCTGCCCGGTGTAACAGCGCTGGGCGATAGCGAAGTCGAAGTGGTCGACGTCGCCGTCCCGATCGAAATCGACCCCGATGAGGCCGATCGGGTCCGGTACCGCGAGACATCCGGGTGGTAGCAGATCGGGGTTGTATGGGACGGATGCACCGGTGAAACAGGCGTCAAACTTGGTCAGGTCGCTCGCATCCACGTCGGAGTCGCGGTCGAAGTCGGCGGGTTGCGTGTTTCCCAGAAACAGGCTGTGGAGCGACCCGGCGGCGATCGCGGAGACGGCGGGCAAGCCGATCACCTGGACCGGGCTGAGGCGGGTGGTCATGGTCCCGTCGCCCAACTGGCCGAAATCGTTGTACCCCCAGGTCCAGGCGGTGCCGTTGGTTTTGCGGGCAAGGCTGTGGTTTCCGCCGGCGGCAACCGTACTGACGGAGGTCAGACCCGGCACTTGTACGGGCCTGGTGCGGTTGGTCAGCGAACCGTCCCCAAGTTGGCCGTAATTGTTGTTCCCCCACGACCAGACGGTTCCGTCGCTCTTTCGTGCGAGGGCATGATAGTAACCGCTGGCGATCGCCGCCGCGCCGGTGAAGTTTTTGGCCTGGGACGGGGAAGTCCGGTCAATCGTGGACCCGTCGCCGATCTGGCCGTACTCGTTGTATCCCCACCCCCAGACAGTCCCGTCGCTTTTGAGGGCCAGACTGTGGCTCGCGCCGGCAGCGATGGCGGTCACACCGGTCAAGCCGGTCACCTGGACCGGCGTCGTGTAGAAGTTTTCGCTGGTCCCGTTGCCCAGTTGGCCGAAGAAGTTATCTCCCCACGTCCAGACCGAGCCGTTGCTCTTCAAAACCACGCTATGAAGGCCGCCGCAGGCAATGGCGGTAACGCCCGTCAGCGTCGGCACCAACGCGGGCGTGCTGCGGCCAGTGGTGGTGCCGTCGCCCAACTGGCCGAGGTCGTTTTTCCCCCAGGCCCAGACGTTGCCACTGCTGGTAAGGGCGAGACTGTGATTCGCGCCCGCCCCAACGGCGGTCACGCCGGTCACACCGGAAACGCGGACGGCTGCGCTGCGGTTGCTCGGATTAGCGTCGCCCAGTTGGCCGGACTCGTTGGAGCCCCATGCCCAAACCGTACCATCGCTCTTTCGGGCGAGGCTGTGCGACCCACCGGCTGAAAGGAGCGTCACGTAGGCGACATTCAAGGTTTGGACAGCCTCGGTGTTACTCGTGGTCATCCCGTTGCCCAGTTGGCCGACATCGTTGCCCCCCCACGTCCAGACCGAACCGTCGAGGTGACGGGCCAGGCTGTGGCGTCCGCCCGCCGAAAGCACGGTTGCGCCGGTCCCATCCATGACGGGCACGGGCGCAGCCTGGTCGGCGGTCATGTCGTCGCCCAATTGGCCGAACTTGTTGTAGCCCCAGGACCAGGCGTAACCGTCGTTATCGAGCGCCAGGGTGTGGTACGTCCCGCCGACGACCATGGCGATATCGGTCAGACCCGGCACCTGCGCGGGCGTTGACCGATTGGTCGTGGTTCCATCACCCAACTGTCCGTGGTTGTTGAGTCCCCATGCCCATACGGTGCCGTCGAACTTGACGGCCAGAGTGTGGTTCCCGCCCGCACCGACCGCCACCACACCGGTCAAACCCGAAACCTGAATGGGGAGCGTACGCTTGTTTGTCGTCCCGTCGCCCAGTTGGCCGTAGCTATTGTCCCCCCAAAGCCAGATGCTGCCGTTTGCTTTCAGGGCCAAGCTGAAGTTGTCACCCGCGGCGATCGCAATCACAGCGGTCAAGCCGGTCACCTGGACCGGCGTGTTGCGACTGACCAGAGAGCCGTTGCCCAGTTGCCCTTCCTGATTTCGCCCCCAACTCCAGACCGTGCCGTCGCTCTTGAGTGCCAGACTGTGATAGAAACCCGCCGCGACCGCAACGGCATTCGTCACACCGGACACCTGAACGGGGGCGGTGCGGGTCGTGTTCGACGCGTCGCCCAGCTGCCCTGCGCCGTTGTAACCCCATGCCCAAACCGTGCCGTTGCTCCTGATCGCAAGGCTGTGAATCCCCCCCCCCGCGACCGCGGTCACGCCGGACAGGGTCGCGACCTGAACCGGAATGCTACGACTGGTCGTGGTCCCGTCGCCGAGTTGGCCATAGGTATTTTCACCCCAGGACCAGGCCGTACCTCCCGTCTTGATGGCCAGGCTATGGGTATAACCCGCAGCCACCGCCGTCGCCCCGGAGAACAACGCCGGCTGAGGCGACCAGGTATCCTGGCCGATGCCGAGTTGCCCAACCGCATTGTCCCCCACGGAAAAGGGAGCGCCGGACGCGGCAAGCAGCCGCGCCACCAGAAGCCCATTCAACAGAAGGGCCGTAGCCCAGATCCGACGGGAGGCTTCTCTCTCGACCGTTCGGGATTCCCCACCTGGTCCATCGCTACCCACGGGATGCCCTCCGCTGCAGCGGCCAGCCTCCGTGCGCAACCACCGCCGTCGACCGCGACGCGGCTATTGGGTTACAGCTGTTGGTCCTCCGCGCCGACCTGGTTCCCCCTGGCCCGCACTGAGATCGCTATCAGCCGGATTTTAGGCGTCCGTATCCGGGCGAACCACGACCCGGGACTGTTTATTGGGGGCAACTGAGCGGGCAAGGATGGCGACCGAGGGCCACCACAAAGCCCGGTCCGAGAGGGCTGGCCAGCGCAGGCTCCCCGGCGAGGCCGGCCGGGAAGCAGAGCAGTACGGAAGTCGGAAATGACGCAGAGGCCGGTTCGGTCGCCGTGTGATGATGTGGTAACACCACTCCCCGGGCACATCGCGGGTCGGGGACACGCCGTCGCGAAAGTCCTCACGCCTCCAGGCGCTGGGCCCGAGGGCACCGGGTCCGTGGCCGAGGTGCCGTTTACCGAAGAGGCGGACGCATGATACGGGATTCCGCATCAATCCGACTACGAGGCGTTCCTCACGGCATTCCGCAGAACACCGACGCCCTCGATTTCGACTTCGACGCTGTCACCGGGTTTGATCGGCTCGGTCGTCCCGGAGGTACCGGTGAAGATGAGGTCGCCCGGTTCGAGGGTCATGTGGCGGCTGATGAAACTGACGATGTCAGCCACGCCGTAGATCAGGTCCTTGGTACGCTGGCTTTGTTTGATTTGTCCGTTGAGCCGGAGCCGAACGAGCAGGTCGTCGTAGTTGAGGCCCGAAACGATGAACGGGCCGCACGGGCCGAAGGTATCGCAGCCCTTGGCCCGCCACCATTGCCTGTCGTTCACTTGCCAGTCGCGGGCGCTGATGTCGTTTCCGCAGGTGACGCCGAGAACGTAATCGCTCGCCTTGGACTTCGGAACGTCCTTGGCCCGCTTGCCGATGACGATGACCAGTTCCGCCTCGTAGTGGACGGGGGCGGCCCCTTGCGGGATCAGGATGTCGTCGCCGGGGGGCAGGAGGCAGGACGGGGGCTTGAGAAACAGTTCGGGATTCTTCGGCGCCGGCCGATCGTGCAGATGGCTGTGGTAGTTGCCGGCCATGGCGAGGATCTTCGTCGGCACGGTCGGAGCGAGCAGCTTGACGTCCGCCAGGGCGTAGGTTTGGAAGGTCGGAGTCCATCGGCCGAAATCACCCTTCAGCCGGCGTACGCGGTCGCCCTCGACGAGGCCGTAGGCGATGGTGTGGCCGATCTGGAAACGGGCGTATTTTATTGCCGTCTTCCCGACTGATTGGGGAGTGGGTTCGGTCCGCGCTGGAGCGTTGCACGCCGTTATAAGGCACAGCAAGAACAGCGGCCGGCAATGGTGCTGAAGGATGACGATCCACATTCTTGCGGACCCCTAGGTGCAAACGGCCAGGAGGTGAGGCACGCAATTACGTTACCTGATTGATTCGTCAATCGGTCATGCCTAACCGCTGCTGCATCTCCTCGCGGGAGATCGCAGGTTTACCCGCATCTTCAGGTCGCGCGAGTTCAAGAGCGAGGAGGTCCTCCGCATCCTCAAGACGGGACTGAATCTCCTTGAATTCCTCGTAAGGCAACGCAACGTACTCGTGCTTGCCGTCAGGGGTCAGAAACTGGGGATGGAGCTGAATCACGGAAAGCCTCCTTAAGGCCCGTACGCCTCACGGCGATGCCGGACTCTGTATATTATTATCCTCTCGCCCTCCACGTCGAACAAGGCCCGATAATCACCGATGCGCAGGCGATAAGCCGGCCGGTGATTCGTCAAACGTTTGCTATCGCCTTCCAGACTCCCACGCAGCCCTGGATCTTCGTCATTATCCTGCGGGCGATCTCGAGAGAAAGGGATTCAAGATCTCGTACCGCTCGGGGCGAGAACTCGACCGTATAGGGCATCACAACACCTGGGTTCCACGGAGGATCACTTCGCGATCTGTCCTCGCAGCCACTCGACGGACTGTTCGATCTTTCCGGGGGCGGCTTCCGCCTCGATGGAGAGGACGCCGCTCCAATTGATCTTCTTGAGCAGTTCGATGCAGCCGGCGATGTTGTCGGCGTTGACGCCCTCCCCGATGGCGACGACGGAGGTGGAGATGCCGGTCTCCTCGCCGCGACAGGCCTTGGCCAACGATTCGCTGACGTCCTTGATGTGGACGTGAGCGACCTTGTGCTTGAAGCGGTCGAGGTATTTGACCGGGTCGTTGCCGGCGATAAAGGTGTTGCCGGTATCGAAGTTCATGCGCAGCCAAGGCGTGTCGAACATCGACAGGATCCGCTCCATGGTGTCCGGATCGTTGGTGTACGGGCCGTGCGGCTCGACGTTGATGATGATCTCGTGGCTCTCCGCCCACTCGAGAACGACGCGATAATACTGCTTGATGAGGACCATGACCTCGTCGTCGGCGTATCCGGCCGGCTTGGTGGCGCCGTCGGTGGTATCGACGCAGGGACAGCCGAGGGCCCGGGCGAACTTGATCGCGTCGATGGTGTAGGGGATGCCGCGATACTGCCCGTCGGGAAACGAGATGGGATAGGCGGCGTCGACCTGCGAGACCCGCAGGCCGAGAGAGTCGAAGTACTTCTTCAGCCGCAACGGATCGGTGTGCAGCGGCACGTGCGGATTGTAGCCGAGAGCCTGGATGAAGTAATCGCCCCAGACCGAGCCGAGTTCGACGTGCTTGAGGCCGTGCTTGTGGGCGAACTCGCAGGGCACCCTGAGCGGGGCATCCTGATGCCGCCAGTTGTCGATGTGCATGCCGATGTGGATCATGGAACTCTCCCTCTTGCTTTATTACCGGATTCGGGCATCACAGCCAGTGGGCAATCTGCTCCTTGATGGGTTTTCGGCGAAGCCAAGCCGCCAATGCAATGGGGGGAAGGATGCCCCAGGCAGACTGGACGGCAACTGATTCGGTCAACCTGTCCGAGCAGAGCAGATGGACAAAGCCTTGACCAGCCAGGAGGAGCGAAAAGTCCGTGGCGGCCAGGAGGATGCTGCCCGCGCAGCAGATCCCACAAAGCCACGCTCCCCATCGCTGACGGAGCAACAGGCCGCATGCGCCGACGAGCAAGACCACTGCCGCCCGGCTGTAGATCCACCACGGCGCGACCGTCACGGTCACCAGGTCGGATACCCGTCGGCCGATCGGATGGGCACTCTTCGCGAAC
>JAPKGY010000560.1 GCA_026647385.1 Phycisphaerae bacterium
CAGTTGCGCAAGGCCCTGGACGTGCTCAAGCAGGTGATTAACGATGCGGCGGCCAAGAGCGGCGGGAACGAGGCGGAGGCTGCCGAGGCCAAGGCCGTCGCGGATGCGATCGAGTGGAAGAGCCGGGCGGAACAGGTCGCCGGCGTGCCGGTCGATCAGGTCGTGGTGGATCTGGCCAAGTTGCCGGACGCGACGCCGGAGCAGATCGACCAGATCAAGGGTGTGGTCGGCCCCGACGGGTTGTTGGTCCGGGTGGCACCGGTGGACAAGCAGCATGTGGTGGTGGCGTTCGGCGGCGGCACGGATCGACTGGCCAAGGTCATCGAGCACGTCAAGAAGGGCGAGTCGCCGCTGGCCAAGGGCACGATGCAGACACTCAGCAAGCGACTTCCCGCCGGCTCCCGGCTGCTGGAGGGCTACGTACACGTGGACCAGTTGCTCAAGCTGGTGACGGCCATCATGGCCCAGACCGGACAGCAGCAGGTCATGCCGTTCCTGATGCGGAACCCCGCGCCGATCGCGTTCTGCGTGAATCGGGTGAACGACACGGCCCAGGAGGTTCATGTCATTCTGCCGACGGAGCTGATCCTGTCGGTGCGCGAGGCGATCGCCCCGCTGATGCAGATGATGATGGGCGGCGGGACCGAGCAGATGGATATGGAGATGCCGCCGCCGAGCGCGCCGGAGAGCGGCGTGAAGTGATCGGCGGGCGCCTGACGGAAGGTACGATTCCGGGGCGGCCACTGCTCTGAAAGCGGCGGCCGCCCCGATTGTTGGGTGCCGATGGGGTTGGAAAACGTGGAGACCCGGATGATACGTGCTTTGAGCTGGCTTCTGTTCACGACGGCCCTCGCGACGGTCGGCGCCTGCCGGCATCCCTCCGGATCGGCTCGATTCGTGGACAGGCCCGGCTCCGAAGTCGTCGCGGATCGTTCGGCCGCCCAGGCGTGGTTCCGCGAAGCGAAATACGGCGTCTGCGTCCTCCTGCTTGGGGAAGGGCCTTCCTGGAATGACCAAGTCGATCGTTTCGACGTGGCGGCCTTCGCCGATCAGATGTCGCGGGCCGGGGCGGGCTATGTGCTGCTCACGTTGGGACAGAATTCGGGGCACTACTGCGCGCCGAATGCGACCTACGATCGGTACGCCGGCTACGCGGCCGGTGAACGGTGTTCGACTCGCGATCTACCAATGGAGTTGGCTGACGCCCTCGGACCGCGCGGGATCAGGCTGCTGCTGTACTGTACGTCGCGCGCGCCTCAGAACGACGCCAAGGCTCGTGCGGGCCTGGCCGAGGGTGACGATATTATCGCCGCCCCGGCCCCGCAGGAGTTTGTTCGCCGCTGGTCGGACGTTATTCGCGAATGGTCGGTACGCTACGGCCCGAAATTGGCGGGGTGGTGGTTCGACGGGGCCTACTCGACCGGAGGGTGGGACGACCTGACGCGGACGTACAATTGGCGTACGTGGGCCGAGGCGGCGCGAGCCGGAAACCCCAATTGCCTGCTGGCGTTCAACAAGGGCACCCGTGTGGAGGATGCCTTCGGCAAGCTGACGGACGAACAGGACTACACCGCGGGCGAACGAAACGGCTTCGATCTCCTGCCGGAAAACGCTCCGCCGCCCCCGAGCGTGCAATGGCATCTTTTCGCCTATCTGGGCGAGGACTGGGGTAAGGCCGGCGGTCCCCGTCATCGTGACGAGTGGATGGTGGACTACGTTCGTCGCGTGAACGAGCAGGGCGGCGTTATCACTTTCGACGTGTGTGTGGTCGATGGCCGCGTGTACGAGCCGCACCTCCGGCAGCTTTGCGCCGTCCGCAGAGGCGTGCGCGGAGACTGAACAGGTTCGCACAAGACAAAAAGGCGCGGTCTGTTCCATTCGAGCAGCCGCGCGGGTCGCCGCGGCGAGTCCTCCGCGACCTGAGACCTGCGGCGCTTTGCGTTGCATTCGATCAGGGGTGTCCCGTTAAAAACATCATCCATTCGTCCCCTGACTCCTGCCTCCTGTCTCTTTCCCCTACACCTTCTCAAACGGCTCGAACAAGCGCCGATACTCCGCCTGGGCGAAGGAGTCGGTCATACCGGCAATGTAGTCGCAGATGACGCGGTGGGCGCCCTGTTCGGCGATGCGGGCGGCGAATCGGGGCGGGAGCAGCTTGGGCTCCGCCAGGTAGGCTTCGAACAGCCGGGTCACGAATCGGGCGGCCTTGTTGTCCATGCGGATCAGGCGCGGGTGGCGGTACACCTTTTCCTGCAGAAATGCTTCCAGTTCGCGAACGCGCGACTCCATCGATTCGGAGAACGCGACGACGTCCTGGCTGTGCCGGCGGACGTCGTCGAGCGTTTTGATCCGGGCGGCGGCGATGCTCTGGCGCGAGGTGGCGACGACGTCGGCCAGCAGTGCGGCTTCGAGTCCGTCGAGCACCGGCCTGCGGATGGCGGCCAGGGGGAGGTCAGGGTACTGCCGCCGCGGTCCGGCGATGGCGGCTGCCCAGAGTTGGACGTCGGCCAGGTCACCCTCGCCGATCAGGTTCGCGCCGATGGCGTCCTCCAGGTCGTGGCCGTCGTAGGCGAGGCGGTCGGCCAGGTTGGCGATCTGGCCTTCGACCGGCGCGCACGTGCCGTCGGCCAGCGGATGACAGCCGGGTTTGTCGTAAAGCGTGCAGTGCTTGGCCAGTGATTCGCGCACCTCGTAGCTCATGTTGAGCCCGCGATAGGGCGGGTACGGGTGCTCGAGATACTCGACGACCCGCAACGACTGGGCGTTGTGCTCGAACCCGCCGTGGTCGCGCATGAGGTCGCGCAAGGCCATCTCCCCGGCGTGGCCGAAGGGCGGATGCCCGAGGTCGTGCGTCAAGGCGATCAACTCACCGACGGCTACGTTCACCTGCAACGCGACGCAGAGCCGCCGGGCGATGCTGGCGACCTCGAGCGTATGGGTCAGCGAATTCCGTTTTGATATTCTTGCTGAAAGAATGAGAGAGCTTGCATACCTCAACAAAACCATTACAATTAAAATCAGAGACGATAGAAACGGGGGCGAAGAGGAAACTTTTCACTTTAAGGGAGGTCTGATTGAGTTTGTTAAGTATCTTGACTCATCAAGACAGGCGCTGCACAAAACAGTTTATATTGAAGGCGAAAAAGACAACACCCCTGTTGAAATTGCTTTTCAATATACTGATGGCTATTCAGAAAACATTTTTTCATACGTAAACATTATTCTGTCGTTCGCCTATTCGGGGACGGGCACCAACGTCCAGATGCGGCGAGTGGGCGTGCGAAGCGGCGCGGCGGCCAACGATGGCAGCGCC
>JAPKGY010000561.1 GCA_026647385.1 Phycisphaerae bacterium
GGGCGGGCCTGAACGAGTTCCCGACCTACTCGCAGGGTCACGTGCTGTTGGGCCGGGCACTGGCCCAGCAGAAGGACTACGAAGGGGCGACGCAGGCGTTCCGGGAGGCGTTCCGGCTCAATCCCGCGAACGGGGCGGCGGTGCTCGGACTGGCCACGGTGGCGGCGCTGCGTAACGACGAGGCGGAAAAGATCAAGTACCTGGAGGTCTGCGAGCGGCTGATTCCGAACCATCCGTGGGTTCGCGCGGAATTGCAGGCCCTGGAGGATAAACGGGATCCCAAGCAGGGCATCGCCCGACGGGAGGAGATGCGCAAGGCGGACCCGCAGAACCTGGATAACCTGCTGCGTCTGGCCGTGTTGTACGAAAGCGACAAGCAGATCGACGCGGCACAGGGGATCTACGAGGAATGCCGGAAGATCGCTCCCAGCCACATCATCATCGTCCAGCGATACGCGGAATTCCTTCGCCGGAAGAGCCCGCCGGACGTGGCGGCGGCGACGAAGATGCTCCAGGATTTCGTCCATTCGATCGACGCGAAGGAAGGATTGAAGAAGGCGACCGCGCAACTGGTGCTGGCCGCCCACCTGGGCGCGATCGGCGGGATGAACATCCCCGATGCGCCGACACCCCAGGCGGTCGACGAGGCTTATCTGGCGGCGGCGGGGATGAGCGATCACTCGGCGGTGCGCATGGACATCGGGGAGTATTATCGCAATAACGGCCGTTTCGCGGAGGCGGAGAAATGGTACCGTGAGGCGCTGGCTCGGGCTGAGGCGGAAGGATCCGCCGACGCGGAAAAGAACGCCCGCGAGAACCTCATCGGAACGATCATCCGCTCCCGGGACCCCAATCGGGAGGAGGACATCCAGAAGGAGCTCGCAGCCTATCGGAAGAAGTTCGACGACGCGTTCGTCATCATGGCGGAAAGCGAGTTTCACGCGAACTCGGGTCGACTGGACCAGGCACTGGCGGCGATCAACCAGTTCGTCGATCGCCAGCCGGAGAACCCGAACGGACACTTCCAGCGGGCGAACATTCTGTTTCTGAGAAGCCTGTGGCAGCAGGCGCTGGACGACTACCGCAAGGCCAAGGCGCTGGCCCCGGAGGGGTTCAACTACCTGCACCGGATTCGTCTGGCCCTGTGCCTGGAGCGGCTGGGGCAGGCCGACATGGCGGTGACCGAATTGGCCGGCATCGTCGCCGAAAAGCCGGACCAGCCCGAGGCCCTGGACGAACTGCTGCGGCTTTACGGCAAGCTGTCGCAGTGGTCGGATGCGGAGAAACTGCTTCAGGCCCGCCAGAAGGATTCGCCGAACGATTTGCAGTGGCTGGGTCGACTCGTCAGCCTCTATCAGGCGAGCGGGGAAGGCGACAAGGCGGTGCGGACGGCCATGGAACTGGTTCAGCAGTCTCAATACTCCCAGCCGAGCGTTGTCCTGCTGACCCAGACTTATCTGCAGTTCAAGCGGTACGACGAGCTGCTGCGGTTTATCGAGACGCAGGTCCCGGAGGCCGTGCGCTCGATGCCGTACTTCGACCTGGCCAGCGCCGAGGCCTACGCCGGCAAGGGAGACCGGGTCGCCGCGCTGCAGCGCTACAACAAGGTCCTGGATGCCGCGGTTTCGGACATCGGAGCATTCTCGTCGACGGTCGACGACATCCGGAAGCTTCTCGGGTCCCAGACCACCCTGGATCTCATTCGCCAGCGGCTCGCCCGGAACCCCGAGGAGCGTCCCGCCCGGTTCGTGCTCGGCGCCCTGCAGGAGCAGGCCGGTGAAAAGGGTACCCAGATCAAGGTAATCAAGAGCCTGCTGGAAACGCTGCCCCCCGAGGATAAACCGGAACACAAGACGGAGAAGCTCTTCCTGCTGCAAGCGCTGGCGTTGGATCACTACAACCGCAAGGATTATCCGGAAGCCCAGAAAGCGTACGAGGAGATGCTCAAGATCGATCCCAACAGTATCGTGGCGCTGAACAACCTGGCGTACCTGCTCATGGAGCACGTGAAGGACCCGAACCTCGCACTGCCGTACTCGCGGCGGGCAGCCAATCTTCTGCCGTTTGACGCGAACATCCTCGACACGGTCGGTTGGAACCACGTCCTGCTGGGCAATTACGATCTGGGCATCTCGGCGCTGCGGCGTGCGATCAGCATCAACGACAACCTCGCAGCCGTCCATTACCATGCGGCGGAGGCGTTCTACCGGCGGGCGAACGCCAACCCGGCCGGCAAGGATGCGGATCTGCGCGAGGCGGAAATCGAAGTCCGTCGGGCCCACAAGCTGATCCAGGCTCCCGGCGCGGACGGCGAAGGCTTCGCCGATCAGATCCTCGCTCTGAGCGAGAAGCTCGGCTTGCAGCTCGATACGACGCGACCCGCGCAATGAGAGGCGATGCGGAATCCGGCCGAAGAGCCCCAGAAACGCCGAGACGAGGCGGGCACGAGGCAAAAGTCAGCAGGCAAGGGACAAAAGAGCGCAGTCGCGTGAGTTCCGGCTACGCCTTGAAGTATCGGGCCTCGGGGTGATGGGCGATGATGGCGGAGGTGGACTGCTCGGGCTCCAGTTGGAAGCCCTCGGTGAGGTTCACTCCGATCTCCCTCGGCTTCAGCAGCGGCCAGATCTTGGCCTGGTCGTCGAGGCTCGGGCAGGCGGGGTAGCCGAAGCTGAAGCGGCTGCCGCGATACCCCTGCTGGAACATCCGCCGGATCTCGCGGGCGTCGTCGGCGGCGATGCCGAGCTCGCTTCGCACTTGCTTGTGGAGGTACTCGGCCAAGGCCTCGGCTGTCTCCACGCTCAAACCGTGTAAGAACAGATAATCGCGGTAGCGGTTCTCAGCGAACCATTGCCGGGCGACCTCGCTCGCCCGCGAACCGACAGTGACCAGCATCATCGCGATCACGTCGTATTCGCCGCTGGACCTGGGCCGCCAGAAGTCCGCCAGGCACCAGAAGGGTTTCTTTTTCTGGCGCGGCAGCTCGAACCGGGCCACCACGAGATCGCGCTGTTCCGGATCGTACACGTATAACGTGTCGCCCTCGCTCTGGCAGGGCCAATACCCGTACACCGCACGCGGCTGGAGGATCTGCTCCTGCTCGCACCGGGCGACCAGTTCGCGATAGATCGGTCGGACCTCGGCGGCGAGATACCGCTCGAACTCCTCGTTCGAGCGGCCCTTGCGTTTGAACTGCCATTGGACCTGAAAGAGCATGGTCTCATTGATATACCCAATCTGCTTGCCAGCCAATTCGAGGCGCTGGAAGAGCCGCGCGACGCGCTCGCCGTCGACATAGCACAAACGCCCGG
>JAPKGY010000562.1 GCA_026647385.1 Phycisphaerae bacterium
GCACATCTTCACGGGGAGGGAAGACGGGGAAAATACCTTCTTCAGACATGGTTCTTGTCCATTCTTTATATATCAGTCCACTCTTAAATTCCCGGGCACGCTGTCGACGGTCGTGGACGCGAGCGGCAAATCGCGCGGCGTGGTCGCGGTCTTCCATGACGTCACGCGCGAGCGCGAAGTCGCGCAGCTCAAGAGCGATTTCGTCTCCGCGGTCTCCCACGAGCTTCGCACGCCGCTGTCGAGCATCAAGGCGTACGTCGAAATGCTCGTCGACGGCGAGGCCCACAACGAGGAGACACGCCGCCAGTTCTACAACATCATCGCCGCCGAGACCGATCGACTGCAGCGCCTGATCGACAACATCCTGAACATCTCGCGGATCGAGTCCGGCATGATCGACGTACACCACCGCCAGGTCCAGGTGAACGAAGTCGTCCGGGACGTCGTCGCGATGATGAGCCCCCAGGCGTCGGACAAGGACCTGCGGATCGAATGCGAGCTGCACGAGTACCTGCCGACGATTCCGGCAGACCCGGACATGCTCCATCAGGCGATCCTGAACATTCTCAGCAACGCCGTCAAGTACACACCGGGCGGCGGACAGGTGCGGGTCTCCACCGGCCTGGACGACGATCGGAAGCATCTGGTCCTGGCCGTCCGCGACAACGGCATGGGGATCAAGGCGCAGGACCTGCCCCGCATTTTCGACAAGTTCTACCGCGCCAAGGACGGCGCGTCCGTCGCGAAGGGGACGGGCCTGGGCCTGAACCTCGTCAAACACATCGTCGAGAGCGTCCACCAGGGGGCGATCTCGGTTGCCAGCGAACCGGGCGCGGGCACCACCGTCGTGCTCCGCTTTCCGTGCTGGGCGACGCAGCAGGAGGAATCGCGCTCATGAGACACAAGACCATACTGATCGCGGACGACGAAACGCACATCCTGAACGTTCTGAGCATCAAGCTCCAGAACGCCGGCTATGCCGTCGTGACCGCCCAGGACGGCGAGGAGGCCTACCGGCTCGCGTGCACGCACCAGCCGGACATGATCATCACCGACTATCAGATGCCGCGGCTCAGCGGACTCGAGCTGTGCACCCGTCTGCGGGCGAGATGCGAAACCAGCGAGATCCCGGCCGTCATGCTGACCGCCCGCGGGTTCTGCATGGCCGACCGGGACGCCGGGCAGGACAACATCCGCGAAGTCATCACCAAACCCTTCAGCCCGAGGGAGATTCTCGCGCTGGTGCAGCGGATCATCGGCGAGGTTCCGGCGGAGACCGCCGCAGTGTGAACCGCGGGAGGCGAGGAACCGTGAAAGAACGTCATGTCCCACAAGTTCAAGTCCGACGAACGCCGCCGGCCGATCGTGCCGCGGGCGGCGGACCGATCCGCGCGAGACGCACGTCCATCGGAGGGTGGAGCCATTAATACAACCGTAGCCGCCAGTTCGACCGACGTGATCCTCGCCGGTTTCTCCGGTTGGGCGGAGCCCTGGGCGCGGCTCGGGCTCTGGGTCTCCCTCTGGAACGAGCGGGTCGAGCTGGTCGAACACACCGGGCCCGCTGGCGCCTTCTGGAAAGCGCTGATTCACCATTCGCACAGATTTCGCAATCGCCTGCGCCAGATCGCCTGGGAAAGCCAGCAGGGAGACCCCGTCATCTGCGAATTCGAGCCGCACGGCGGCCTGCTCATCACGGCCGTACCGCTCCAACACCATAACCGGATCACCGGATGCGTCGTCGCCTGCGGCTTGTCCGACACCTTCTTCGACGAGGAGACCTTCGCCCGTTTCTGCGACAACCACCGCGTCGATCGCACGGTGTTCTCCCGGATCGCCGCAACCCTGCCGCGACATGGCGACGCGCAACTCCGCGCCTACCCGTCGATTCTCATACACCACATCAACTCGTTCAGCACGTCGGCGCTGGGCCAGTGCGAGATCCGCGACCTTTCATCGCATCTGGCCAGGACGTACGAGGAACTGAACCTGTTGTACCGGGTGAGCGCCGGGCTTTCGGTGAACAAGAAGCCCGCGGCTCACTTCGAGGAGCTCTGCGCGGAACTCCTGCAAACGACGGTCGTACACGCGTTGGCGGTCGTATTGGAGCCGCCACGCTACCTGGCCGGTCAGCCCACCGTCGTCCGGGCGGGTGACATCAACGCATCCGTCGAGGAACTGGTTCGCCTGTATCAGCAGGTGCGAGACCGCGAGCCGAACGCCGGGTCCGCGCTGGTCATCGACCACGTGGACGAGGATCCGGCCCTGGCCTGGGCCTCGACCTGGCTGCGGCAACTCGCCTATTATCCCCTGATCCGCAAGGAACAGCCCTTCGGCGGCCTGCTGGCGCTGAATCACGTGGACGATTCGGAGTTCAACTCTTACGAAATCCAGTTCATTTCGGCGCTCGTGGAACGCAGCGCGGCTTTTCTGGAGAACGTTCAGCTCTACGACGATCTGGAGCATCTCTTCAGCGGCCTGCTCCACGCGATGATCAGCAGTATCGACGCGAAAGACCCCTACACGTGCGGGCATTCGCAGCGGGTCGCCTGGTTGAGCCGACATATCGGCATGCTCTACGGCTTGAACGAGGCGAAGTGCCAGCGCGTCTACCTCAGCGGCCTGCTGCACGACATCGGTAAGATCGGAATTCCCGAGACCGTCCTGTGCAAGGCCGGCAGACTCACGCTCGAGGAATTCCAGCAGATGAAGAAGCATCCGGAGATCGGTGCCCGTATCCTGAACGGCGTACCCCAGGTGGCGGACACGATCCCCGGCGTTCTGCACCACCACGAACGAATGGACGGCAAGGGCTATCCTTCGGGCCTGTCCGGCAGCGAGGTCCCCCTGCTGGGTCGCATCATCGGCCTGGCGGACGCGTACGACGCCATGACCACGAACCGGACCTATCGGCGAGCCCGTCCCATCCAGGTCGCCATCGCCGAACTCCGGCGATGCTCCGGAACGCAGTTCGATCCGGAAATCGCCGACCTGTTCCTCAGCCAGGACATCCAGGTCCTGCACCGCGAGCTGACTGAATTCGGAAACCAGCCGCTTGGCCAACGCGTGGAGTTGACCGTGGCACCCGGCAACATCCTTTGATCCACCCGCCGGCAGTGGCGCGGGCTCGCGATCCGGGCCCGTCCCCCTCTGCGTCAATTCAAGGCCACGGCCAATTCGCCCCGTCTCCGGTCCGCCAAGCCCTTCGCCCGGCTGTGCGCCATTCCCGCCCTCTCGCCAGAGGAGGAACCGCGTGGACTGTATCCGGCGTCAGGTTCGAAGGGCTGGTGAATACCGGCGGCGCGG
>JAPKGY010000563.1 GCA_026647385.1 Phycisphaerae bacterium
CGTGACATTCGCGCTCAATGACACAGTGCCGGCCGTGGTGGCTTCGTTGCCCACGCCGCAGGGCAACCTGAACTGCCGAGGTCTGTATTCCCTGCACCGTCGGTGTGGGTGTTTCCGCCCCGGTAAGAGCCACGGTCGGGCCCGAGACCTGCGTCCACTCGTAAGAAAGTGTATCGCCCGGGTCCGGGTCATACGACCGGGTCCCGTCCAGCACAATGGGCTGATCGCCCATGTACCGATCAGGCCCCGCGTTCGCCACCGGTGCCTGATTGGCCGAAACCGCCGCGACCGGCCCCAGCGGAACACCACTCAATACAACCCCGACCACGATACCGAAAAGCCGCCGTCGCCCAGCCATGATCCCCACCCGGTAGCCCCCACCGCGGACGCACCGATTGACTAAACCAATAGCTCAATCGCGCACCGCGACGGCGCAACCACTGAGATGCGCCGGACTCCCGAACGTTATGGGGTACTCTCGGCAATTCTTTTCAGGGATAACACCCCACTATCGCCTGTCACGGCCCTGCCGGATCGGCCTCCGCCCGTTTAGCCGCGACCCAATGGGGAGCGATTTGCCTCCCAGTTGCTTCGCCGTTGCATCGGCTCGCATCGGACGGTCACATCGTGCCACCATGTGGCAGCGCGGCATCACGGCGCGCACTGCGGATCGCCGGGGATGGCCGAACCGCTCAGGCAACTCAGAAATGTCTGGACGTCGCCGCGGTCGACGTCGTTATCATGATTGAAGTCGCAGGCCCCACAGCCCGCCCCGTACGGTATGGTCGATCCGGACAGGCACGTCTGAATAAAACCGAAGTCCGCCTGGTCAACGTCGCCGTCTCGGTCAAAATCGCCCTTCAGGATCTGCACGGAACAGCCATCCGCACCCATGGGAATTCCCGGCACGCTCGTGGGGCAGCTATCGCACGCATCGCCAACGCCGTCGTGGTCGCGGTCCTCCTGTGCGGGATTGGGGACCATGAGGCAATTGTCATCCACATCGGGCACGCCGTCGAGATCGCGGTCCGTGTCGGGGTCGCATGCGTCCCCCTGGCCGTCGCCGTCGCCGTCGGCCTGATCGGCGTTCGGCACCGTCGGGCAATTGTCCGCATCACCGCAGACCCCGTCGTGATCGCTATCGTTGGCTGGATCGTTCGGGCACGCATCGCACACATCGCCCAAGCCGTCCTGGTCGCTGTCCGTCTGATCGCCGTTCGCGGTCGTCGCGCAGTTGTCGCACACATCGCCGACGCCATCGCCGTCGCCGTCGTGCTGGTCGCTGTTCGGCAGGCTGGGGCAGTTGTCGCAACCGTCCGGGGCGCCGTCGGTATCGCCGTCAGCCAGCGCACATGGATCCGGCAAACCCGGATCCAGATGGTACGCCCGGTACAATTGCAGCCAGGCCTCGTAGTCCGCGCAAGTCACCCTGCCGTCGCGGTCGAGGTCAGCCGCACACTCAAAGTCGGGATCGCCCCAGCCCGTGTGAAACGCGGACTGCATGATTCCGCAGTCGGCCGCATCGACTTGCCCGTCGCCGCTGAAATCGCCGGGTATGCCCGCCTGACCGATCAGCCTGCGCACGGGTGGCCGATACGTACTCCCGAAAGCGTCCCGAGCCTGGAGGGTCCAATACAGCGTCTCGCCCGGCGGCAACATGCCCGTCGACACCGTCGGCGGAGAGCCGGACGAATACACCACCTGCAAATCGTGCGGCTCGGTTCCCCAGAGGAAATCGTATGCGACGGCGTTCTCGCTGGGGCCGCAGCTCATGGTCGCACCGTCGCCGCCGACGACTGCGCCGTCCGCCGGCCCCGCAGCGGTGATCGGCTCGGGCAGCGCGCCGGGATAAGCCGCCTTGTGGTAGTACTCCAGGTGCCCCTGTACCGTATCGCCGACCCATTGGAAGAAATACGGCGAACCGGTCGACCCGCTGATTCGATAATTCGCGCCGTGGGCGACCACCGAGGTGAAGGCTCCGCACGCCACCAGGCCGTGGTTGTACACCCCGGTTGTGAACATGTTCGGGTTGATCGAATTGCGGTAAAGAGTATTCACCGCGGTGTGCCCGGTACCTCCAATCAGAATATTCACGGCCCGCGGCCAGAAGCTCCCGAGGCCCGCCCCCGGTGCGTAGAAATTCTCCACCCAGGCCGGCTCGTCGTCGACCGGGTTCTCGACGTACTGCCGAACCGCGGCTGCGTGGTCCCGGCAGGCCGCGTCCAGCAGCACGACGCGATTGACCGCATACCGCGCGTCCCGGTACACCGTGTTCAATCGGATGGCGGAATCCAACGCCGGCTGGGAACCCGTGCTGAACCCGGTCATCTGGATCGGCTGGCGGTACTCCGGGGCAACGCTCGACAGATACGCGATCAGCATATCCGCCGGCTGCGTATACGGCGGCCCGTAGCTCCAGGAGATCACGTTCGCCTGACTCTCCCAGGCGGTCCCGCCCGACCAGTAAGCGCTGCCCACGATGCAGTTGCCGCCGCTGAAGTAGACGAACGTCGGCTTGGCCGGATCGAACGGAGGATTCTCCAGCCGGAGCGTCATCGAGGCGGTGGAGGCCGGCACGATCCTGACGGTCACCGTGTCCGCGGGGCTGTATGCCGGCTCACCGTCGCGAACGACCAACTGCAAAAGGACGATCTGGATGGCCGACGTCTGCGTCCCCTGCACCGTCGGCGTCGCCGTGTCCGCCCCGGTCATCGTCACCGCGGGGCCGGACACCTGCGTCCAGGTATATGAGAGGGTATCAGAAGAATCGGGATCGTACGAAGCCGTGCCGTCCAGGACTATCGCCTGAGCACCCATGTATCGATCGGGGCCGGCGTCCGCCACCGGCGGCTGATTGCCCGCCTGTGCAACCGCATCACTGACCGGGAGCCCCGCCATACACCCGAGCATGCCCGCGGAAATGAGCCAAAGCCGTGCCGAACGTCCTGAATGCCGGTTGGATAAGCGTCGCCCCATAACGTGCCCCTCCCGCGCCTCTCGAACGATCCGACCCGCGACAAGTCAGTCTCTACAGAATACCCCGATTTCACCCTTAAGAAAAGCCCAACCTTCACGGGTCGGGCCTCCTCATCATCTATACCCTTTTGGGAAAAACAGTTGTGTTCCCGAGGCGGATCATCTTTTTGTGATCCGCAACCAAACCCGTGGCCTCACGGGCAAGAGGCCCGTGAGGCCGGCTGCGCACGGGAAGTACACCCGCGGCGACAGTAGAGACTAACCCACCACGCCACATCCCGACTCGACCCTGGCGATGTCGGTACCACGGAAACGGAGAGCCGGAC
>JAPKGY010000564.1 GCA_026647385.1 Phycisphaerae bacterium
CCCGGACTTCAATCCAATTGCCGCCCCATGTAACACTACAACCCATACTTTTCAAAACGTCCACAAAATGAATGTCCCCCTGCAATCTCCGTTCGGAGGGTCAGCCGAGTTCAGCAAAGGGAGTAGAGCATGGCCTTATCGCGTTTGAACCGATTTGTCGTGTTGTGCGTGGTGTTGATGGCCGGGGTGGGCTCCGCCGACGTGGAGCTGTCCCCTCTGTTTCGCGACCACATGGTCTTGCAGCAGGGGGGCAAGGTCCCCGTCTGGGGCCGGGCGGCGCCGGGCGAGAAGGTCACCGTCCACGTGTTGAAGGACAAGGCCGAGACCGTCGCGGACGATGCCGGCCGATGGCGCGTCGCACTGGGTCCGCTCCAGGCGGGCGGCCCGGTTGAGATGGTCGTCGTCGCCTCGAACGTTATCCGCATCACCGACGTGTTGATCGGCGAGGTGTGGCTTTGCAGCGGGCAGTCGAACATGGATTGGCCCGTCAAACGCAGCCGGAACGCCGATGAGGAGATCGCCCAGGCCGACCAGCCCATGATCCGGCTGTTCGGCGTCGATCGGGCAGTCGCGCGGGAGCCGCAGGAGAACCCAATCGGCACCTGGTCGGTCTGCACGCCCGGCTCGGTCAAGGGCTTCTCGGCCGTGGCCTACTTCTTTGCACGCGAGCTGCGGAAGAAGGAAAAGGTTCCGATCGGGCTGATCCAGGCCTCCGTGGGAGCCACGCCCGCGGAGGCGTGGATCGGTTGCTCCGCTTTGGAACGGGACGCGGACTTGAAAAGGATCGTCACCGACTGGAATGCGTCGCGTTCACTCAAAGTGAAGATGTCCGGGCAATCGGTTCCGGCCGGCAGCCAGCCTTCCCAGCCGGCGGTCGACCCCGACGGGCCGCGCAAGATGCCCTGCGGGCTGTTCAACGGCATGATTCACCCCTTGATCCCGTACCGAATTGCGGGCGTCATCTGGTATCAGGGCGAGTCGAACGCCTGGCAGGCGGACTTGTACAAGAAGCTGTTTCCCGCCCTCATTTGCGATTGGCGAGAACGCTGGGGCCAGGGCGATTTCCCGTTTCTATTCGTACAGCTCCCGAATTTCGGCAAGCGGGTGAATGTGCCCAGCGACGGCCAGTGGGCCCGGCTGCGCGAGGCCCAGGCCGCCGCACTTGAGTTGCCCAGGACCGGTATGGTCGTAACCATCGACATCGGTGAGGCCGACGACATCCATCCGAAGAATAAGCAGGAGGTGGGGGTGCGTCTGGCCCTGACGGCTGAAGCGCTCGTCTACGGCCGGCAAGTCAGTTATACCGGCCCGCTCTTCCGCTCGATGAAAATCGAAGGCGATCGGGCGATCGTGGTCTTTGACTGCATCGGCCACGTCCTCGCCACCCGGGACAACGCGCCGGTCAAGGGCTTTGCCATCGCCGGCGACGACCGCACGTTCCACTGGGCGGAGGGAACGATCGAGAACAACACCGTCGTCTTGCGGAGCGACCAGGTGCCCAAGCCCGTGGCGGTCCGCTACGCCTGGGCCGACAATCCCGACTGCAATCTGGTCGGCGTGTTCCAGCTGCCCGCGGGGCCCTTCCGTACGGACGATTGGCCGCTCGAGAAGACGACGACGAACAAGGAGTGAATCGCTTGCGAAGGAGCCGCGGGCTTCAGGTTGCCGCGGCGACTCGCCGTGGCGTCCCGCGCGGTCCGTCGCGGAGCGATGGATTGATCGCCATTGGTGTGGCAATCTGAAACACGTTCTATTCTTGATCCCAGGCGTGCCGACTACGGCTGATCCGCGATCAGCGCCTCGACGTGCGCCTGGGTGCACTCGGCGACGGCCTGGAGGTCGTAGCCGCCTTCGAGAACGGTGACGAGCCGCCCGCCGCAGAGCGCGTCGGCCAGCTCGCGGGCCCGGGCGGCCATCCAGCCGAACATGTCGGTGGTCAACTCGAGTTGCGCGAGCGGATCGCGGTAATGAGGGTCGAACCCGAAGCTGGCGAGGATGAACTCGGGTTTGAACGCGTTCACCGTCGGCAGCAGCGTCTCCTCGAACGCCTCGCGGTATTCGTCGTCCCCGGCGCCCGGCTTCATCGGCAGGTTGACGACGTTGCCCACACCGCGCTCCTCCTCGAAGCCCGTTCCCGGAAAAAGCGTGTAGGGGTGCTGGTGGATGCTGACGAACAGCGTGTTCGGGTCGTCCTCGAAGTGGTGTTGCGTACCGTTGCCGTGATGGACGTCCCAATCCAGGATCGCGATGCGTTTGAGTTTGCGGCTCGCGCGCAGATGCTCGGCGGCGATGGCAATGTTGTTGAAATAGCAGAAGCCCATCGCGGCGCACCGCTCGGCGTGATGGCCGGGGGGGCGCACCGGACAGAACGCGTTGCGGATGGTGCCGGCCATCACCGCGTCGACGGTCGCGACGACCCCGCCGGCAGCCAGCTCGGCGATCTCGAAGCTCTCCGGACAGATCGCGCAATCCGGCGTGTGCAGGCTCCGCTGGCCCAGCTTGCATGCGTTGCGGAACTGGTTGATGTACTCGACGGCGTGTACGCGCTCGACGAGCTTCAAGTCCACCGGCCGAGGCGCGAGAATCTCGCAGCGGGCCATCAGGCCGGAGTCGGTCAAGCCCTTGCGAACGGCGTTCAACCGCGCGGAGCGCTCCGGATGATGCGGACCGGTATCGTGACGAAGGAAATCGTCGGACCAGAGTATTCCGGTGCGAGGCATGGCCGCATTATAAGGAAACGCCGAAACGCCGAAAAGCCGGGAGCCCCAAAGCCGATCCGGCTTCGCCTTCACCTGCGCCGTGATGAGAACGCCGAAATCGAAGCGTCGCGGCCGAGGCAAGGTTCAGCCGGGGATCGGGTGGACGTTCAGGCCGATGGGGCCTTTGGGGCTGGTCTTGATGTCATATTGGACGCGGTCCCCGTCGTCGGGGGGCGGGTCGCACTTCATTTCGCTCTGGTGAATGAAAACGTCCGGCCCGCCTTCATCCGGCATGATGAACCCGAAGCCTTGCTTGGGATCGAACCACTTGACTCGGCCGGTCGGCATGGCGGCTCCCTTCCGGTTATCGGCGTTCCCCGGCGCCGGTCGGTGTTTTCGCATCTTCCCTCATGGCAGCCTGAAGGGCCAGCACCGAGTACGCGGTGACGAGGTTTGCGTTGCCCTCGTGCCAGCGGTCGGCACTGTTGACCCACGTGCCGTCATCGCGCTAATGGCTGCGGCGGGCATGGTGTTGGGCATCTTCTTGGGCCATCTGCTCTACTTGGCGCTCTCGGCCTTGGCGCATCGGCTGGAAGAAACGG
>JAPKGY010000565.1 GCA_026647385.1 Phycisphaerae bacterium
CTTCCCAGACCGGGAAGGATGTTTTTGTTGGATTGAATTACCAATTTTAAATTGCGAAAATGTTTGTTTTCTCAACAGCTTCCCATATTTCGGCGTTTAGGTATACAACGACCGCCCGGATGCCGCCCATGAACGTGTAAATCACGGTGACCACGCCCACAACCAGCGCGATCCAGGTGCCGGCGCCGGGATGCTCGTCCAGGCCGAGCACGGGCACGAGAATCTTCTCCGACGTGACGTAAATGATCAGGGCCATCCACAGCATGCGGGTCGCGATGAAGATTCCGGACGCCAACTGGCGGTTGCCTCGTCCGAGGCGCTGCTCAAGCAGTTCGTACCCGCTGGTGACGCGCAGGGCCATGATCCGCGGAATGAGGACCATGCACACCACCACGTAGACAACGGGAAGACCGATCATCCAGCTCAGGGCGACGGGCCCCTTGTTGATCATTTCGCCGGGGATCGCCAGGTAGGTGATGGTGCTGAAAAGAGTCGAGAACAACGACAGGCCGATCATGGACGACTTCATCGAGCGGCCGCCGAGGAGGTAGTCTTCCGTCGTCTTGGTCTTGAGCCAGTAATAGACGCCGATGCCCAGCATGCCCAGCCCATAGGCGGCGATCACGACCCAATCGAGAATCTCCAGACCGGAACTCAGGGTTGGCTGCTGGGCTGCTGCGAGCATGGTAACCTCCTTGGAATCGGCGTATTAGGGATTGAGCCCGGTTCCGTGTCAACCCTGGAGAACCGTGTCAGCCAGGAAAATCGCGGCGGCAAACCGATCAACCGGCGTAAAGCGGGATGAACGCCCGCTCGTTCAGATGGGTGCGGAGGACGTCCATGGCCTTGGGCAGTTGCCCTTCCAGAATGGCGTCGACCATCGCCCGATGCTCGTGCAGGGTCTGCTCCACCCGGTGGGCCCACTGACTATTGCTGATCAGAACGGGGTGGATAATGGGCAAGGGCGCCCGCTGGTACAGGATGGTCAGCCTGCGATTCCGGGCAGCCTCGATCAAGGCCTCGTGGAAGCGTCGGTCGGCCTCGGCCACACCCAGAAGGTAGTCCTCCTTCACCAGCCGTTCGAGCTGGTCGCAGGCTTCCATCAACGGACGCAGGTTGGCCCGGGTGTTCAGGCCTTTCTGGATGATGCGCTCAATGGCTCCGCCCTCCAGCATCATCCGGGCCTCCACGACCTCGATCAGATCCTCTTTGCTGATGTAAGGGATGAAATACCCCGTCTTCGGGCCGCGCTCGATGAAGCCTTCCGCCTCCAATCGGGCAAATGCCTCCCGCAAAGCCGCCCGATTGACGTGCAAACGGCTGGCCCAGGTGGTCTCCCGAAGTCGCTTGCCCTCCGGGATTTGCTGAAGGATCAGAAGCCGCCGGAGACGCTGGTACGCCTGTTCGCGCTGCGAGACTTGTGCTGCAACAGCCATTGACACCACCCTGCTCTCTTGTTAGAGTCGCCCCGACTCTGGTGGGTCAGTCTACAGCATTGTTGGGGTTCCTGTCTACAGAATTCAGCGCGGTCTCGTTTGACAGGGACGGGCGAGTTGTCTTCAAGTATTTATAAAACATGAACTTAAGAGAGTTTCGCCATGTTGAGAAGCAAGGTTAAAGGCAAGTTGCGGCGCGGCGAGCCGGCGCTATGCATGATGCTGCATTTCACCGATCAGTCCGTCTTCGAGTTAGCTTCGCTGATGGGCATGGATGGCATCTGGATGGACATGGAGCATCACACCTATAGCGTGGAGACCGCCACCAGCATGATCCGTGCGGCGCGAATCGGGCCGTGTGACGTGGTCGCCCGGCCGGGCAAGGGGGAGTTTATGCGCATGGGGCGAATGCTGGAGGCCGGTGCCCACGGCATCATGTATCCCCGTTGCGATGATGCCGCAGAGGCCGCGGAGGTCGTGAAATGGGCCAAGTTCCATCCGATCGGCAAGCGCGGCTTCGACGGCGGAAACCCGGACATGCCTTACTCGCGCACGAGACCTCCGAAACCGTGGCGGCGCCGTAGACCGCTTCGCCGATCCCCTGGGCGACGCCGGCGAGGAAGTGGCAGACGGGCATCTGCGAGGCTCCGTACGCCTCGGCGTACGGCGAGGACTCGACCGCGATCACGAACCCGGCGTCGCCGTACGATTCGACGCGGAATCGCCCCCAGCCGATCTGCGTTCCCATCCGGCCCATCGCCTCCACCACCTCGCGCCCCTTCAGCCCCCCGTCGCACAGCCGCCGCGCCGACCGCCCGCCACCGTCCACGCCGCCGGCCATGAGGCAGCGTTTCGCGACGTCGCCGGCTTCGCGCTCCACCGCCTTCTGGAAGCCGACGAGGGTCTCCGGCCGGACCAGCAGGAATCTCGCGCCGTTCAGCGTGATCCGCCCCGGCACGCAGTCGAGCCCCTCGATCGTCCCGCTCATGCGTCCACCCCGTAGTCGCGTTTCGCCGCCTCGCGCGTCACCTTGCCGTCGCGGACGTCGCGGCGCACCGCCTCCGGGTCGCGCTCGGAAGGCTTGCCGTAGCCGCCCGCGCCCGGCGTCAGCAGGCTCACGACGTCGCCCGCCTTCAGCCGGTCGATCCCTTTCGCCTTCGCCTTCTTCCCGTTGATCCGCGTCTCGCCGCACGCGCCGTTCATGCCGCCCAGCACCCCGAAAGGCGGGAACTTCTGCCGGTCCGCGTACCGCGAAAACGACATGTCGGACAGCACGCGGATGTCGCGGCGCAGCGCCAGCGCGCCGCGGTACTTTCCCGCCCCGCCGGTGTCGGGAATGAACTCGTACCGCTCGACGCGCAGCGGATACTCCAGCTCCTGCGCCTCGGTCGGCGTATTCATGAAGCGAGCCAGGTGCGAATCCTGTCCGTCGCACCCGTCCTTCGTCGGCCTCGCGCCGGCGCCGCCGCCCTGAATGTCGATACAGACGAAGCGCTTGTGCGTCCCGGCATACCAGCCGGCGAACGCGTTGGTCATGATATTGCCGTGCGATCCCGCGGTGACGCGGTGCGGAAGGGCGAGCGCCAGGGCGCGCAGGGTCGCCTCGGATATCTTCTGGGACGTGTTCGTGCGGGCCTGGACGGCGGCGGGCGGGCGGGGGTTCATGACGAGGCCGGGTTCGGCGACGACCTTGAAGGGGCGGTAGCAGCCGGAGTTCGGCGGCACGTGAGGATCGAGGACGGCGATGAGCGCGTAGTAGACGGCGGCGTGGGCCGTGGCGATCGGGCAGTTCAGGTTTCCGACGACCTGAGGGCTCGCCCCCGTGAAATCGACGGTCGCGCCGTCGCCCTTCTTTCGGACGTTC
>JAPKGY010000566.1 GCA_026647385.1 Phycisphaerae bacterium
CCTATGCTGGCAAGCTCGAAAAGCTTCTTTGAAACCGCGGATTCACGGCATCGCCGGGGAGCGGAACATGGAGGCCGGTGGCGACCAGCGGGACAGCCAAACAACGAAGCGTCGCTTCCACTCCAGGACCATCAGGGGGGTCGGCTGCGCGCTGCTGAGCGTGATGCTGGCGGGTATGATCCTGTGGGGCGTGGCGGCGATCGCCTATTCCGACCTGCCCGTATGGCTCAGGCCGGTGGCCGCCGTCCTTTTCGGCATCGTCAGCGTTGGATTGCTCGTCTTTCCGCGTCGTCGTCGGCGCGGCTTGCCGGCATTTCTCATCCTCTTCGTCCTGCTGGTCGGCTGGTGGTTGAGGATTCCGGCGTCGAACGGCCGCGACTGGCAACCGGATGTGGCTGTGCTGGCTTGGGCGGAGATCGAGGCAAACCGGGTTATGATCCACAACATCCGCGACTGCGACTACCGAACCGAAACCGATTACGACGTCCGTCACTATAACCGGACGTTCGACCTGGACAGGCTGCGCAGCGCGGATCTGTACGTGGTGTACTGGGGTTCGCCGATGATCGCCCACACGATGCTCAGCTTCGGCTTCGAGGGCGACGAGTACGTCTGCATATCCATTGAGACGCGCAAGGAGAAGAGTGAGGCCTACTCGACGGTGAAGGGCTTCTTCCGACAGTACGAGCTGGTCTACGTTGTCGGCGACGAGCGGGACCTCGTGCGGCTGCGCACCAACTATCGCGGCGAGGACGTGTACGTTTATCGTCTGCGCACCGATCCCGAGGTCATACGCAAGGCATTCCTGGATTACCTCAAGGAGATTAACGCCCTGTCTCAACACGCCAAGTGGTACAACGCGCTGACCGCCAACTGCACAACCACGATTCGCGGGCACACCCAGCCGTACGCCCGGCGGCGCTGGCCGAGTTGGAAGCTGATTGTCAACGGCTACGTGGACGAACTGGCCTACGAAAACGGGGCGATCGACCACGGCCTGCCGTTCGCGGAATTGAAGGCTCGGAGTCATATCAACGAACGTGCCAAGACGGCGGATAAGGACCCGGCGTTCTCGAAACGCATTCGCGAGGGGCTGCCGGGATGTAACTGACGACGCGAACATTTCCGGGACGAGGCCATGCGCATGAGCAGCACAATGATCCGGTATCCTCTGGCCATTGCCACGCTGACCCTTGCTTTGGCGGCCGGCTGCGGGCAGGAGTTGATGGCCACACCGAACCTTTACGCGCAGGGGACGGCCAACCCCTTCCAGGATGTGCCGCCGGCGCTGCGGGGCAACCGCCTGGAGGTGCTGTACGCGACCGACCGGGTACCGATCAAGGACTCCAAGGGGAGCCTGAGTTACGGGTGCGATCGATCCAAGTCGCTGGCGTTCGGGGTATGCACGGTCGAGATCGGGCGGGACTTGTCGTGGGACGCGCTGGTCGAGGCAAGTCGCAGCCAGACGCGCCGGGCGGCTTTGCCCATCCGGGTGCGGGAGATTCGCGAAGAGGGACGCTTCCCGGAGGCCAGCGGGTTTGGGGTCGCCAAGGACGGCAACCCGACTGAAGGCCCGGCTGCCGATGGAAATGCGGAAAGCGAGAAGCTCATGCAGGCGATGCTGGCGCGACATCTGCGGCAGGCACCTCGCAAGGAAGCGGTCATCTACGTCCACGGCTTCAACAACACCTTCGACTACGCCGCCTGCGTCCTCGGGCAGATCTGGCATTTCATGGGTCGCACGGGAGTTGCGATCATCTACACCTGGCCGGCCGGATCGTCGGAGGGCGCGCTCGGCGGATATACCCGCGACCGCGAGTCTGGCGAGTTTACCGGGTATCACCTCAGGCAGTTTCTCAAGACGGTGGCTTCCTGCCCGGACCTCGAAAGAATCAACCTGGTCGCGCACAGCCGGGGGACCGACGTGCTGATGACCGCCTTGCGGGAACTGAACATCGAGTTCCAGGCGGCGGGTAGGCAGACCCGATCGGCCCTCAAGCTGGGCAATGTCGTTCTGGCGGCCGCCGATCTCGACATGGAGGTCGTCAGCCAGCGGATCGGAGCCGAAGGTCTCATCGATGTGCCTGAACGCCTGACGGTCTATGTTTCGCGGACGGATCGGGCGATCGGCATCGCCGATCTTCTCTTCGGCAGCAGACAGCGTCTCGGCCAGATGAGTTACGATCGACTGACACCCCAGCAGCGAATGGCTCTGACCGCGTTGCCACACCTCCAGGTGGTCGACGTGCGGGCGCGCACAGGCCTCATCGGCCACGACTACTTCTTCTCCAGCCCCGCGGTCAGCTCTGACCTGATTCTGCTGTTGCGCGACAACCGCGAGCCGGGCGCCGAGCATGGCCGCCCGCTGACCATGCGAGAGGAGAACTACTGGGAAGTCCGCGACGGGTATCCGCAGGAGCCGGCTCCCTGACTGATCGAGGGACCGCCTGCGGGTGGTGGAATGACTGCTTGCGCCGTTTGAGGTGATCCATGGGCAAGGTCGTTGTGCATCGAGTGGTTGAGGCTCGCCGCCGGCACCCGTTGACGCTCCTGCTGGCCATTCTGGTTGCCATCCTTGCCGTATCGCCCACCCTGGAAGCGGAACGGATCCATCCCCTCCTCGTGCAGTTGGGATTCTCGGCTCTCCTTCTCCTGGCCGCCTGGGCGTGCAGCGATCGACGGCGCGAACTCGCAGGGATGGCCGTCGTTGTTGCCGCCATCCTCGCCTGTACGTGGGTGGACTATTTCCAGTCCTCGCGCATCATGACCATGGCGAAGCCGGCGACGCTGACAGTCTTATGCCTCTCCATACTGGTTATCACGGTTCGGCGTGTTTTTGCCGGCGAGAGCGTGAGCGGTGACACCATCGCCGGCGGAATCGCGGTGTACCTGCTGGCCGGTTTCGCATTCGCCTGCACGTTTGCGCTGGCGGATATCATTCGTCCCGGATCGATCCGGCTGGGTCCGGACTTTGCCCCGCCGGAGGCCGAGGGGGTGGCCGGCGGCCGGATACTGCCCTATATCTACTACAGCTTCGTGACGCTTCTGACCGTCGGTTACGGCGACGTCACGCCGGCCACCAGCGAGACCCGAATACTGGCCGTCCTCGAAGCCCTGTTCGGGCAACTTTACCTGGCCGTCCTGATCGGACGGCTGGTGGGTGCGTACGTATCGCTTCGACAAAGGCGCGGAGAATGACCCCGCTTGACAGACGAGGACGGCAAGGAGACTCCCATGGCGCCGATCTCGAGCCATACCAGCGTCAGACCGGCACCGATGCACGCTGCGCC
>JAPKGY010000567.1 GCA_026647385.1 Phycisphaerae bacterium
GAATCTTGACCCGCCCGATGTCGTCGCCGATCGGATGATGGGAGCAGGACTCCGCCACCAGGACGCGATCGCCCGGCCTCAGCGTTTCGATGGCCATGGCTCCGCGCGTGAACTCGACCAGATCGCCCTTGAAGCGGGCAAAGAGGATGGAAAACGACGTCAGCGGGATCCCGGCCGGCGTGTCGCCCGCCACTTCGCGAAATGCCTGCGAATCGGTGACGACCAGCGCCGGCGGCCGATTCAGCCGATCCAACGCATCGCGAAGCTGCCGTTCCTTGACCACCATGCAGTAGACGTTGTGGTCCAGCACGTCGCGGATCGCCTGGACCTGCGGGAGGATCAGCCGTCCCTTCGGCGCCTCCAGATCGATCGGCACGACGAGCACGATTAATTCGCCCGGCCCGACGAGGTCGCCGACGATCGACGGCGTGTTGATGAAGCTCTCGGGCGCCATGCGAATCAGCGCCTCGCGCACGTCAGACACGCCATCGCCGCGCGAGGCGACGGTTCGGATGTACGGGATGCCGCGTTCATCGAGGCGTTTGAGCACCGAACCGTTCGGCTCAGCCAGGTCGATCTTATTGAACACCACGACGACGGGGATGTCGCGACCGGCAAGCTCCGCGAGCAATTGTTCCTCGAACTCGCCCCACGCGAGGGCTTCGCCGACCAGGATGCCCAGGTCCGTGCGATCGAAGATCTGGCGGGTGCGCCGGATTCGCAGTTGGCCGAGCGAGCCTTCGTCGTCGATGCCGGCTGTATCGATGAAAAGCACCGGACCGATCGGGAGAAGCTCCATCGGTTTTTCGACCGGGTCGGTGGTCGTACCGGCCACGGAGGAAACGATGGACACGTTCTGTCGCGTCAACGCGTTGAGCAGGGAGGACTTGCCCACGTTGCGGCGGCCGAACAGACCAACGTGCAGCCGTATGCCCTTCGGCGAGTCTTTCATGGTTTCGCCTCCGGCCGGGGATGCGCCGGCACGCGTTTGTCTCGACTTGAGGCTCTCATAACCCCGCTCCCGCGCGTCCGCGTTCAAAAATGCAGGTCGCGCTGGTCCGTCGTCCGAATCTTCTCCAGGTTTTCGATCACCCGGTTCCTGATCGCGCCTGCCGGCATCCGGGCGACTTGCTCGGCGATGAGTTTCTCGCCCGCCCGTCGCGTCTCCGGCGAGGCGTAGTCGACCAGGAACTCCATCAGCGTGCAGACGGCGTTCGGCGTGCAGAACTCCCGGATGAAGCCGGGGATGGCGAACTCCATGAAGTGCTCGCCGGTTCGACCGAGCCGATAGCAGGCGGTGCAGAAGCTCGGGATGTAGCCGTCGGCGAGTAACTCGCGCATCACCTCATCCAGCGAGCGGACGTCGCCGAGTTCGAACTGTTCGCGTTCCATGCACTGGGCGTCGCCGGCCTCGGTGTATCCGCCGATCTCGATGCGGCTGCCCGCGTCGATCTGGGAGACGCCGAACGCCATCACCTCGCGGCGAAGCTCCGCAGGCTCGCGGGCGGTGCAGATCAGTCCCGTATACGGCACAGCCAGCCGCAGGATCGCGATGAGCCGCTTAAAATCGTGGTCGCTGACGACGTGCTTCGGATCGCGGACCACCCCGCACGCCGGTCGGAGCCGCGGGAAACTGATCGTATGCGGCCCGACGCCGAAGCGATCCTGCAGATCGAGCGCGTGCGTGACCAGGCCGAGCACTTCGAAGCGCCAGTCGTGCAGCCCGAACAGAACGCCGATGCCCACGTCGTCGATGCCCGCTTCCATCGCCCGATGCAGGGCATCGAGCCGCCAGAGATAGTCTCCTTTGCGGGTCGCCGCCGGATGGTATCGGGCGTACGTCTCGTGATGATAGGTTTCCTGGAACACCTGATACGTCCCGATGCCGGCCGACCTGACGATCCGGTAGCCCTCGGGGCCCATCGGAGCGGCGTTGATGTTCACCCGGCGAATCGACCCGCGGCCGACGCGTACCGAGTAGACAGTCTTGACCGTGTCGGCGATGAACGCGGCGTCATAACGCGGATGTTCGCCGAACACGAGGATCAGTCGCTTGTGGCCTTTGCTTTCGAGCGCCTCGACCTGCCGGCGGATCTCGTCGCCCGCCAGGGTGCGGCGGACGGCCTGGTGGTTGGACCGCTTGAACGCGCAGTAGGCGCAGTCGTTCACGCAATCGTTGCCGACGTACAGCGGAGCGAAAAGCACGATGCGATTGCCGTACACGTCCCGCTTGAGTTGCCGGGCGGCTGCGAAGATCATCTCGACCGCCTCGGGCGAATCCGCCGCCAGCAGATCGGCTGTCTCGGCCACGGTGAGGTGCTGTTTGGAAAGACTCTTGTCGATAATGTCGCGCACGCGGACCGAGTCCGGCCGGCATTGTTCGAGCGTCACGGCCATTTCGGCGTCGTCGATAAAGTCGACCGCACCTTCGCTCAGTCTCGATTCTTCAAGAGCACGCATGATCCATTCCCCCGGTCAGCACGTCGCGGTCTCGACGGGCCGGAAATTCGGCGAATCTCCGCGCCCCGTACCGATCGATCTGCCAAGGGCCCGTATGCGCTGACGCAGACAGTCCCGGCAGCTCTCAGCCGTCTCCCGGACACACGCTTTGCCGGGGTAGATTTCGTACAGAACGCGATACTTCGGCGGCGTAAGGTTCGGCATCACGACGTTGGCTCCGCGGGTCAGACCCGTCTCCCGGCCGGTGGCCCGGTTCAGCGTCGCCAAGGCCGTCGTGCTTGGGATATTGGCCCGCGGGCAGACGATCCGCGCCAGAGCGATGACCCGATAGGTCACGTCCTCGGTATGGGGAACCTGCTCTTCCACCGGGGCAGACAGGCCGGCAAAATCCCGCCCGAGCGGGGTGGCCGGGTGGGGCAGGAACGGCCCCACGCCGATCATGTCCAGATCGAGGGACTTGAACAGCAGGATGTCATCGGCCAGGTCGCCCCAGGTCTGTCCCGGAATGCCAATCATCACACCGCTGCCGACCTCGTACCCGAGAGCCCGGAGGGTCCGCAGGATCGCAATGCGGTCCGAGCACCGGCCGGGCGGCGACGGGTGAATCCGATTGAACAGTTCCCGGTTGGACGTCTCAAACCGCAACAGGTAGCGGTCCGCGCCGGCCGATCGCCAGAGACGCAGCTCCTCGTCCGTCCTTTCGCCGAGACTGAGAGTAACCGCAAGATCGTGGTGCGACTTGATCCGGAAAATCAGGTCCGCCATCCATTCGGCGCGAATCCCCGGGTCCTCGCCGGCTTGCAGCACGAGGGTACCGCAGCCGAAAC
>JAPKGY010000568.1 GCA_026647385.1 Phycisphaerae bacterium
CGCGCGCCTCGAGCGCGCCGACCGGGCCGCCGCCGCCGAACGCGCGGCGGAGACCTTCGCCGCGGCGGCGGAGATCGAGCCGGGACACGCGGCGCTGAACCAGGCGGCGGCGCAGTTCTTCGCCGAAACGGACCAGCTCGAGGCGATCCCGCAAACGCACTTGATCGGTTCCAAGCAACCGACGCGGGGTGCAAGGATGCGAGCAACCTGAAACACCGCTCGTTCGCAAGCTCAGTCCAGCATTGGCGGAACACTCTGCCACCGGATCAACTGCTCGCGGGTCACTTCCTTGAGCCGCGGCACCGGATCGGACCAGTTCACCTCGCCGAACTTGAGGCAGCCGCCGACACCGCCGGCCATCAGGGAACGATCGCCGTCGTTGCGGACGATCTCGCAGACGCCGCCGTCGAAAAACGGGATCGCCTGGCTGAACTCGAATTTGTCCATCCGGTCGCTGATGAAGATGTAGAAGCCGCCGGGCTTCTTGTACATCTTCACGCCGACCAGCAGGAACCATCGCCGCCCGCGTTTGAGCAGCACGGTCGATTCGCAGCTTCCCTGGATGTGTCCGCCCCAGAGCGTGGGCTCGTACCCCGTACGCGGACCGATCAGGATAGGCCCGTGGTCCTTCCACGTCTTGAAGTCCGCCGTGCTGGAAAGCGCGACGCAGGAGGCCCCCTCCTTCGTGTTGGCGGTGAAGGTCATATACACCCGGCCTTCGTACCGCATGAGGGCGGGGTCGCGGCAACTGCAGATCTCGTCGGGCCACCAGGCCGCCCACGGGGCGCCCTTCAGCGGCGAGATCGGATTGCCCTCCCACCGCTCCCAGTTGAACATGTCCGTGCTGAACGCCAGGCCGATATCCTGCGACAGGGCATCGTTCAGGCCGGTGTAAGCCATCACGTACCGATCCCCGTCGCGCAGCACGTACGGCGCCCACACATGGGCGCCTTCCCAGGTCCCCGGCCGAATCAGCAGGACCGGGTCGTGGACCTCCCAACTGAAGAAGTCCGCCGTCGACGCATGGGCGAAGAAGATCTCATGGCCGGGGAAGAAGGGCGTGCCCTCCTGCATGCGCCGGTCGATCAGAAAGAAATGCTCCCGCCCTTGGTGGTGAATCACCGCGAAATCCGCGATCCGGCTGCCCACCGGCCGAAAACCCTCGCCGATGATGTCGATCGGCGGATGCCGGAACAACCCCAGCCGCATGGCCTTGAGCTTCTTCTCAAAGTAGATGTTCGTCGTCTCCTCGGCCGGGGCGGAGGCAGCCTCAGCGCCGAACGTCGTCCGAGCCAGCACCGACCCAAGGCCGACCGCCCCGATCCGAGCGAGGAACCCCCGCCTGGTCTCGCCTGTCCGATCGTCGTACCGTCCGCTCATCTGCAATACCTCCCTCTGCCGTTCCGCTAAGCTCGACTCTTGCCGTTTACCGACGGGCCGTGATACCGGATTCCTGGGGCATTCCGAGGAGCCGGAGGTTTTGAAACACTCACCGAATAGCCGGGGGGTTCAGAACCCCTCCCCGAGATCCCCGGAATCCTTGACAGTCCGAATTGTTCGGGGCTGCCAGAATGGCAAAAGTCGAGCTAGGTGTATTGAACGAGTGAAAACCACGGATTCTGTTCATGATCTTGTTTGGCAAAGGTTGGGCATCCACCTCCACATGTCGCCGCGGCGACCCGACCGGCCTCTCGCTTCGATCGGCACCCCAAGATCGCACACGATCCTGCGGGTGTGGTTCCGCCATGCTCACAACCATTCCGTGTGGAACGCGCCGGGCTTGTCCACGCGTTCGTAGGTGTGGGCACCGAAGTAATCGCGCTGGGCTTGCAGCAGGTTGGCCGGCAGCCGCGCGCTGCGGTAGCTGTCGTAGTAGGCCAGCGCCGACGAAAACGCCGGAATCGGGATTCCCAGTTCCGCGGCGGTCGCAACGACCTTCCGCCAGTTCGCCTGGGTCTTGTCGATGATTTCCTTGAAATACGGATCGAGCAGCAGGTTCGCCAGGCTCGGGTTGCGATCGTACGCCTCCTTGATCCGGTTGAGGAAGTGGGCCCGGATGATGCACCCGCCGCGCCAGATCATCGCGATCTCGCCGTACTTCAGGCCCCACTTGTACTCAGCCGCCGCCGCCCGCATGAGCTGGAAGCCCTGGGCGTAGGAGCAGATCTTGGATGCATACAGGGCGTCGTGGATCGCCTGCACGAACGCCTTCTTGTCGCCGCTGAACTTGCCGGCGGGGCCGGTGAGCAGCTTGCTGGCCGCCACACGCTCGTCCTTGATCGCCGAGATACACCGGGCGAACACCGCCTCGGCGATCGTGGGGGCGGGCACGCCCAGATCCAACGCCGACTCGCTCGTCCACTTGCCCGTGCCTTTTTGGCCCGCCCGGTCGAGGATGATGTCGACCATGGGCTTGCCCGTCTCGGGGTCGGTCTTGGCCAGGATGTCGCGGGTGATCTCGATCAGGTAGCTGTTCAGATCGCCCTGGTACCACTGGGCGAACACGTCGTGCAATTCCTTGGCCGACATCCCCAGTGCGCCGGCCATGATCCAGTACGCTTCGCAGATCATCTGCATGTCGCCGTATTCGATCCCGTTGTGGATCATCTTCACGTAATGACCGGCGCCGTCCGGTCCGATGTAGGTGCAGCACGGCTCGCCGTCGACTTTGGCCGCAATGTCGCGGAGCACCGGCGCGATCAGGTCGTAGGCCTCCTTCTGGCCGCCGGGCATGATGCTCGGCCCCTTGAGCGCGCCCTCCTCCCCGCCGGACACGCCGGTGCCGATGAAGAGCAGCCCCTTGGCTGACAGTTCCTTGTTGCGGCGGATGGTGTCCGGGAAGTAGCTGTTCCCGCCGTCGATGATCAGGTCGCCCTTTTCGACGAACGGCAGCAACTGCCCGATGAAATCGTCCACCGGCTTGCCCGCCTTGACCATCAGGATGATCTTCCGCGGCTTTTCGAGGCTCTCGACGAACTCCTGGATCGTCCGCGCGCCGACGAACTTCTTACCCTTCGCCCGTCCGTGGATGAAATCGTCCGTCTTCTGCGTCGTCCGGTTGTACACCGCCACCGAGTACCCCCGGCTCTCGATATTCAGCGCCAGGTTCTCGCCCATCACCGCCAGCCCGATCAATCCCACCTGTTGCTTGCCCATCTCCGTTCTGCTCCAATTCAAAAAGGGAATCCGCCCGCATACCCCGAACCCGTCCGCGCTTCATCAGAAGCGATCCGAAGGTTTTCCGTCAGCCCCCCCAGCGCAACCGCGAGGCCAACCTCAGAGCCCC
>JAPKGY010000569.1 GCA_026647385.1 Phycisphaerae bacterium
GAAGGCTTCGGCGCCGGGGCTGTCGACATGTGCGACCATTCGGGGAACCCGAGTCGTTCCCCGACGTTCAGTAATGCTGGAATAACGAGTACCCATGCGACTTGACCACCGCACACGTTATCGAGGGGCGCTTTACGGAACCATGGTGGCCGCGGTTTTCTCGGCGGCGGGTTGCACTTCGCCCTGGTGGAATGCCTTTATCTCTCCGAACGAGATCGGCAACTTCCGCGAGAACCGGGTCAACGAGATCCAGGAAAGCATCAGCTTCCGGGACAAGCCGCTGGGCGTTCCTGGTGCGTGCGACCCGACACCCGAGGATCTGGTTGCGACGGTGACGGAGTACCAGATCGGCCCGGCCGACGCCGTTTCGATCCGCCTGCTCGACTTCATGCAGTTGGGGACGGAGACGGAACTGCAGTTGATCGTTGACGATCTCGGTTACATCGACGTCCCGCAAATCGGGTGGCTGCGGGTCGAGGGGATGACAGCCCGGCAGATTCAGTCGGAGATCGTGCGGCAGGCGAAAAACGCCGAGATTTATCCAGCCGATGCCACACCGACGGTAACCGTGCAGATCCTGTCGCGTCAGCACCGGAGTTTCAACATATCGGGAGTCATTAACGCGCCGGGCGAATACCCGATCACCCGGCCTGACCTGCGGCTCCGGGAAGCGATCAATCAGGCGGGGTCGCTCGCGGACCCCGTGAAGGTGGTCTACGTCTTTCGCAACGGGGAGCGTCCGAAGCAAATCAGCGAGGTCTCAATGCCTCCCGCGCCGGCGGCCCCGGCAGAGGAGCAGTTCCCGGCTCCCCCGGTCACACCCGACAGTCTGACCGAGTTGGGTTCAGCGACCGGAAGCCCGGCGGCGACCAACGCGGCCGCTCCCACGCCCGGAACGCGGGCGGGCAGGGCCGGGGAACTGGTCTTGCCGACCGAGGAGGTGGAGCGCGATCTGACCGAAGCGGTTTCGCCCGCGACCACGCCGGCCAAGGCCCAGGCAGCTCAGGGAGCGCCGGCCTCGCCGCAGACTCTGCCGACGTACATCTACGTCAACAACGAATTCGTCGAGGCACCCCGCGCACCGGAGAAAGCGGTGACTGCGCCGTCGCCGCCGGCGACGAGACCGCGGGTCACGGGCGTGCAGGCGCCGGCGCAAGCCCCGACGACGACCGGTCCCGTTGATTGGGAAGAGCTGGCTGCGGAGGGGCAGCAGCGCGTGATCCGGATTCCGGCGGACAAGATCCGGCAGGGAGATCCGAACTACAACGTTGTGGTCCGACACCACGATTGGATCCAGTTGGATCCCGGGCAAACGGGTTACTTTTACGTTCTCGGGCACGTGATCCGTCCGGGGACGTATGCGTTCAATGGGGAGGATATTACCTTGACCCAGGCGCTGGCCGCCGCCGGGGGGCTGGATCAGCTTGCGTGGCCCACGCGGTGCGAGCTTCACCGACGCATCGACAACAACCGCATGGAGATCACCCAGTGGGATTTAGGCCGCATCATGGACGGCCAGGATCCGGATCTGTTCCTCAAGAAGGATGACGTTGTCAACGTGGGCACGCACGCGGTCGCCCCGCTGCTGGCCACGATCCGGAACTCGTTCCGGCTGACGTACGGTTTCGGTTTTGTGTATGACCGTAATTTCGCGGACATCGACGCGTTCTATGGCCAGGCCAATCCCGCGGACGTACGCCGGGCGCAGCGGGCGACTCGCGGTCTGCTCAATTAGGCCCGCCCGGGCTGAGGTCGCCGCGGAGAATCACTTGAATGGCTGAGTTGCCGAGACAAGTTGTCCTGTCGGCGGGTGGTCCGCGTCGGCGACGCCGCGCCTGGTGGACGTCGGCGATGACGGTTCAACTCGTCATCGTGGCGGGCATCCTTGTGTGGCATTATTGGCACGTGCTGTCCTACCTGGTCCGCGTGTGGTCATCGAACGGGGACTGGTCGCACGGCTTCATCATTCCGCTGTTCAGCCTGTATTACCTGTATCTGCGTCGAGACCGGATGCCGCTGGGGCTCGAGGACCACAACCGGGCCGCCCGGGTGATGGGAGGGCTCCTGCTGGCGGGTGCGTTCGCGATTTACGTGTTCTGCACGCTGGCGGCGATCAGCTATCCCAAGACGGTGGCCCTGGTGGTGAGCGTGCTCGGGGCGGTCCTGATGACCTGCGGGTGGACGTGGACGCGATGGAGCTGGTTTGCGATCGCGTTTCTGCTGTTCGCGCTGCCGCTTCCGCAAAGGCTGTATTTCCAGTTGACGCTACCCCTGCGCGAGATTGCCGCCCACGTATCGGCGGCGATTCTGGCGTTCCTGCCCGGGATGGAGACCCAGGCCGTCGGCGCGACGGTCCAGTACTTCTACCAGGGGCGTTCGGACACGCTGGACATCGAGCAGGCGTGCAGCGGGATGCGCCTGCTGATCACGATGACCGCGCTGGGTGTGGCGATGGCTTTCGTGAGCGAACGTCCGCTGTGGCATCGGCTGGTCATGATCCTGGCCTGCGTTCCCATCGCGATCTTCTGCAACATGGTGCGGGTGACCACCACGGGGTTCATGGTGGTGTTCGGCCGCACCGATCTGGCCAAGGGCTTCTGGCACATGATGCTGGGGCTCGGCATGCTTTTGATTGCGTTTTCGTTGTACGGGGGTATTTCGTACGTCCTCAACCATCTGTTCGTCGAGCACGAGACCGACGAGGAAGACGAGTCGCTCGGCGCGGCGACAGGAGGTTCATCCGAATGACCACGGTTCCGATCACCACGCAGGAGCGCGTCCCCATGCCGATTCACATCGGCGCTCGCCCGTCGCACGCGGGAGGGGGCGCGATGTCGCTTGCCGACGTCATCCGGGTCATGAAGCAGCGGATCTTCATGATCATCTTCATTTTCATTTTCTTCGTCGGCTCGGCGGTCGGGCTCACGTTCTGGCTGTCGAAGAATCGCCCGCTCTACACAGGGCATTTCACAGGGTAAATGTCAAAAGACAAAAGATCTTTCTTTGAGCGACTGACCGGAGCCAACAACTCCGACTTTGATTACGAAGAAAGAGAGGAGTTGGAGGAGAAATCTTCGGAAGGAAACTACGGCTACGCCGCCGACGGCGAAGAGCCGGGCGAAGAAGGCCAACTGGCCGTGGACGTTTATCAGTCGGACAACGACATCGTCATCCAGGCCATCGTGGCCGGAGTGAGGCCGGAGGAGGTTGACGTCGCCATCACCAGGGACTCGGTCACCATCAAAGGCCGCAGAGAAAACGCGAGGAGAACGGG
>JAPKGY010000057.1 GCA_026647385.1 Phycisphaerae bacterium
CATCGTGCAGGTTAATCGTGGCCTGGGGCCGGCGAGGGCCGATGGCGCCGGCCGGAACACGCCGCCACCGACTTCGTTGACGCCCTTGTGTCATGGTACTAATGCGCTGTCCCGATTCCGCTCCGGCCGGCTCCGAGCGCGAGTCAGGGCACCATCGCGCCGCTGGGCCAAGCTGAGCCCGGCAACCGGAGTCCTGCTGCGGAATCACCGTCTGATGTCCGGCGGCGCCACCCCAGGCTACCGGTTTTTTCCAGTCGGGTGCCTAGGATTACTGCGCGCTTTGGTCACGGGGTATGGGGAACGGGGGAGAGGGTCCTCCGGCCGTTATGGGTCGGCCGCATATCTCTCGATCCTCGCGACGAATGACCGGGTGCTGCGCTCCGTCACACTCCGATTGTTGCTCTCGATGCCGAGGCGTCGGTGCGACGGAAATGCAGCAACGGATTGCTTTTTTGAAGGGAGCTAGTGGACGTGCGGCGAGAACAGCTGGTACGGATAATGGCCGGGACGATAGGGATGTCCCTGGCCGGCATGGCCCAGTCTCAGACGTATGATTGGATTAACTCGTCGGGAGGTACATACAGCACGCCGGCGAACTGGTCGCCGCTCGGACCGCCGGGCGCGGGCGGCACCGCGAGATTCGCGCTGGCGAACACGTACAACGTCACCTTCAGCGCCTCGGCCACGGTCAGCATCCTGACGATCAGCCAGGGTGACATCACCTTCTTTCTCAACGGCTTCACCTACCAACCCACCAATACCGTCAACAACGGCATGGGGGCGACCGGCACGACCGGGTCATTGCGTGTTACGAACGGCACGTTTTTGCCCGGCAACTTCAGTGTCGGAGCAAATCCGGGCTCGAACAGTCACCTGATCCTGGACGCCGGGTCGTCCACGACGGTCGGCGTGGGCGTTTTCTACGTCGGAACGTCGGGCACCGGCGCCCTCACCGTGCGAACCGGAGCGAGCCTCGTCACCTCCTCCAGCACCGGCCTGGGAGTCAATGTCTCCGGCGTCGGGACAGCCACCGTCACCGGCTCCGGCTCCACCTGGAACGTCGCCAACACGCTGCGGGTCGGTAGTTCGGGAAGCGGTGCGCTGAACGTGGAAAACGGGGGCACCGTCATCGCCAACGCGCTGGAGGTGGGCGAGAACTTCGACAGCGTCGGTGTTCTCTCGCTGAGCGGCGCCAACGCAACCTTCACGACCGGCGGCACAGCCAACATCGGCGGATCGTCCGCACTCACTCCCGCGGCATCCGCGACGCTGAACATCGGGCCGGGCTCGACGATGAACCTCAACGGCACGACCAACCTCCGCACCAACGCGACGGTGAACATGTCGGGCGGCACGCTCAACCTGAACACACTCAGTGCCGCGCCCGGCGCCGCCGTCAACTGGTCCGCCGGCAAGGTGAATTTCTCCGATGCCGCCACCGTGACCGGGGCGGTTCTGGACCTTCTGCTGGCGGGTACGCACACCCTGGGCACGAACCGGACGCTCTCGGCTGCCAGCGGAACACTGAACCTCGATACGGGCCTGGCCGTCACCGGCGGAAAGATCGCCGTCCCCAACGTGGATGTCAACGCACCCCTGAACATCGGCGCATTCGGCGCGGTCGCCGCGGGTGACTCGGTGACGATCGGTGCGAACGGGAACGTCCAGATCGAAGCGCTCGGGACACTGGGGGCGACGAACCTCATTGTAAACAACGGCGGGACGCTCGAACTCAAGGGATCGCAGGCGACGGTCACGGGCTTCGTCGCCAACAGCGCCGGCGTCGTGCAAGGGACCGGCCGGTTGGCGGGAGGAATGAACAACGGCACCGGCGGCACGATCCGGGCGCGCGCCGGCGATCACCTCGTTATCGACCAAATCGGGATGACCAATCCAGGGCGCATCGAACTCTCCGGCGGTACGATCGAGTACACCAAAGCGCTGTCCAACCTCGCCAACGGCTACATCTCAGGCCGGGGAGAGTTTCGTGGCGGGACGTCCTCACCCGGCAGCCTCGGCCTGAGCAATCTGGGCGTCGTCGCCTTCAGCGGCGGCACGACGGATGTTCGCGGCGATGTGGTCAACTCGGGCACCGGACAGATCGTCGCGTCCGGCGGGGCGGTCGTCACCTTCTACGACGACGTCACACACAACGGAACGGAAATCCGCACCAATGCCGGCAGTCGCACCGTTTTCTTCGGCGGCCTGACCGGGGCGGGGCCGTTCACCGGCACGGGCGTCGTCGAAATCAACGGTGATCTGGAGCCGGGTAACAGCCCGGGCTTCAGCGCGTTCGGCGGGGATGTTCAGATGGGCTCGACCGGGGTATTCGACATCGAGATTGGAGGAACGACACCCGGCAGCCAGTATGATCGGATCAGCGCTGCCGGGCTCTTGTCGCTCGACGGCACTCTGAACGTTTCATTCCTGGGCGGCTTCATGCCCGCGCCGGGCGACTCGTTCGACATATTGAACTGGGGTACCCTGCACGGCACTTTCGCGAACGTTCATCTGCCGTCTTTGGCCGGCTCGCTGAACTGGGATGTCTCAAACCTTTACACGAAGGGGACGCTCACCGTCGTGCCCGAGCCGGCCACCCTCGCGCCGGTGGTCCTTGCCTGGTTCTGCTTTGTCCGCAACCGCCGCCATCAGATGAGGACCGAGTGACGGATGAGACCCGGCAACGGATGAGACCCCGACGACGGACGAGGACCCGGCGACGGACGAGACCCCGACGACGGTCGAGGACCCGGCGACGGATGAGACCCCGACGACGGACGGGGACCAGACGAGAGGACGGCCAGTAACCCGAAGATGGATCCCGCGCGGCGTAAAGCACCGAATTGGCACGCTGGTGGGGGGGTACCGAGAACCCGCGCGTCGCAGTGCACCCTGACAGCGGGCGATGGGATTCGAACCCACGACGTCCAGCTTGGGAAGCTGGCATTCTACCACTGAATTACGCCCGCACCCTTATTCCCTTTAAGATAAAGGGGTTACGTCGCCACGTCAAGTCCCTTTCGATCCCCTTCAATACGCTTTCAAGCCCTTTGGATGCCGTTACTTACACGCCAACTTCCAGATTACTTCCAGATCGCCGCACAAGAATCGATCGAGGGGTAGGAGGGCGCATGCCGAGTCTGCCGCCGAGCCATACGATGGGCGGTGTTTGTGCTACGGTCGGCAAGGTTGAAGGGTGTAAGGGGGAACCTTGACCGCCAGATTGGGGGAGGTCGGTCGCTGGACATTCGGAGATCACCGGTAAGCGAGCCGTCCGGGATCTGGGAGATGCCTCCCGGCTCTCCCGGCAAACCGGATTGTGCGAGTTGTCCGATGCCCGGTATCCTGCCCGTCATGAAAAAACGGCGGAAGCCCCCCATGCGGACGGTTGCGTGATACTCGTGCTTCGGCATGGAGCGCTCTGATGAGACGTTGGGCAGTATTGGAGGTCACACTGTTCTGGTCAGTGATGTTCCTGCTGAACAGGACTCATCACTGGAATCCGTTGGCGCAGTGGCTTGGCCAGTTCTCGTCCTGGGGTTACTTCAGTCACATCCTCTGCTTCGTCTTGCCCGTAGCCGCAATTCTGATCAGACGGCGGCGGCTGCGGGACTACGGGCTGACTTTGAACAATTGGCGAACCGGCCTGGCCTGGGGCGGCAGCATAACGTGCGTCTTCGCCTTACCGTTCATCGTAGCTTATTCAGCAGGCTGGGTTGCCTTCGACGCCCCACGTGGCATTACAGACACGTTGTTCTTCCAGGTCATCATGGCGGGTTTCGGCGAGGAGATCCTGTATCGAGGATACTATCAGCCGCTTCTGAATGATGGGTTCGGGCGGCCGTGGAGTTTCCTTGGCTTACGCTTCGGCTGGGGGCTGATCCTGACCAGCCTGATCTTCGGCCTCGACCATGCGCTGAATTCGTTTGATCCCTTTCATGCCCAATACGGCTTTGACTGGTCGTGGGGATTGGCGGCATTGTCCAGTGGTCTGCTTCTTGGCATCCTGCGAGAGCGAACCGGGAGTATCCTGGCCCCGGCCATTGTCCACGGGCTCGACAATGTTTGGATCACCTTCACGGCCCAGCCGGGATCCTGGGTCGTGACCTCTGTCGGCTCGCCTCTTCAATGGGTCGTTTTGTGGGCAGCTCTCGTCATGACTGTTTCGGCTGGCAATCGGGGAAGAACGGCAGAGACAGAGGGGGCATGACTACCAAGAACCACAGCTCTGCACCCCTGAGAGCACACGGATTGCTTCCAGATGACTTCGAGCGTTGAAGGAGGTCGCTTGGGCGGAGTTTCCTTGATTCAACCTGAACCTCAGCCCGTCTTCGGCAACCCCAGCCCGTAATCGATCTTGCTGGCCTCGGCGACCATGCGGTCGTCATCGTTCTGGGCAAAATACGTGCTCATCCGACGCTTGGATGATCCCGCGAGCCGTGAGGCTCACTGCGAGAGGAGGTATGCCTCCAAATCCCGCAACTGCTGGGTCGTAAGGCCGGTCGTTCGGCCATGACGATCGTTCGGATTACAGGTCTTCAGGACGTCGAACATCGTTGGCGCTCGCCCATCGTGCAAATAGGGAGCGGTACGCCAGAGTTCAACTAGAGTCGGGGTATCCATGGGCTTGGACTCATCCATCCCCGCTGCCGTGCCTACATCGTAACTGTTTTGGTCGGTCGACGACTGGCCGCTGTGGCAGGCCGTGCAGTCGGCGTCGGCGAAGAGCTTCTCACCTCGGACGGCGGCGTCCGACAGACGGCCTTGACGGCGATGCGGGCTTTCCACTGGAGCGAGCGCCTTCAGGTACTCATCGATCGCCTGGGCGTCATCCTCGGAACACTGGGCGAACTGGATGAACTGGAAGCCGGACCGCACCGCCATTTCGGCGGTCTCGCGGACGGCCAGGGTCATCACCGGCGATGTTCGGTGCGACAGTAACAGACTCCGGGTGTTCTTGGGGTTGCCCAGGCCGTCGTTGGTGAGATCCCAGTTGAGGCCGTCGGCCCGACCGTCGGGGTGGCAGCTCGCGCAGCTCTGCCACTGCTGGAAACACAGGCCAGCGTCATTGAACAGGCGTTCGCCACGGCGGACGGTGCTCGGAGCGGCCGGTGCTCCCAAGGCCGTCACTCCGCCGCCCGTGAAACCGGGTGAGGTCAGGTCGATCGTCTCCAGGTTGTCACTGAAATAGCCGGTGACATACAAGATCGAGCCCGCGATGACGGCGCCGCGGGGGCCTTGGATTCGCAGGGCTCGGCGGGTGCGCAGGCTTCCGAGGAATACCAGCGTGTTGGGGATATTGGCCGGCGTCATGGCCGGGTCGGGGGCGTATTCGTGCCGGATGACTTGATCGATCTTCATGTGCAGGCCGAGACGGTTGATGATGCTGACTTCGTGGGTGCCGGCATGGGTGAGGCAGAGGGTGTTGCCGTCGGCCGTGCAGGCGATGGCCCACGGATTGGCCGCGCCCCGGGCCAAGTCATCCAACAGCACGGTGGTGAGCCACGCACGGCGTGCGACGTCGATGATGCTCACGGCGTTGGTGTTCATCCAGCCTCGCTCCAGTTGCGTGGGCGGCATGGTGTATCGGCTCAGCAGATGGGTCACGTAGACGTATCGGCCGTCGGGGGATAGGCACAGTCCGCGCAGGCTCGATGAGCCGTTCGGCAGCGGAATCGAGGCGATGACCTTCTTTGCGGCGGTATCGATCAACTCGACCTCGGCGGCGACGACGTCCTGGTCAGCGGCGCCGGCAGGCAGGTGATTGGCCACGAAGAGCAGGTTGCCGTCCGGCGTCAGGCCGCAGGCGATGGGCTGCCGCTTCACGGGGATCTCGGCCTGGATTCGCCGTTGCGTCAGGTCGATCATTGCGACCTTGTCGGCGAACCGCTCGCACAGGAACAGTGTTTCGCCGCGCGGTCCGAGCGTGGGCGACATCGGCGTGTGGCCGGCCGGCAACGCATGGAGCGTCTGCTTCGTCGCCAGGTCGATGACGAAGAGCCGGCCGTCGGGGGCCTCGCCGGTGACGTAAAGCGTTTTGCCGTCGGCGGACAGGGTCATGCCGGACGGGTTCCGCGGCAGGGGGATAGTACCGGTGACGCTGCCGGTTGCCGAATCTACAACGAGCACGCTGCCGGCAGTGGATGCGGCCACGTAGAGCGTCTTTCCCGACGGATCGGCCACGATGACGGTGGGGGAGAGTGCATCGGCATGGCAGACGGCGACCGGGAAGACCAGCAAACTCAGGGCCGGAAGGAGTGCGAACCGATGCCGCAACTTCGAGAAGCCCAGAGAAACACGCGTCATCTCTTCGTCTCCATCCAGACGGTTTGAGTCGTCGGGTACTGTCGCTGCGTGCGGTCCTGATAGTCGGGCCAGAGCGGGCAGTTCAGGTCGATCCAACATTTCAGGGCGTGCATTTCGTCGTGGCTCAAACGCACATCGTGATGGCCTTTGTTCAAGACGTCGATGACGCGGCTCTTCACCGTGCCGAAGATTATGGGCACCGTCCGGTCGTGGTGCTCGCCCCAACCGCAGTTGGCGTAGCTGACCAGCCCCTTGGTGATCAGGGTGCGATACGACGCCGGGACCTTGTTCGCGTCCAGGGTGCCGGTCAGATCGATTCCTTTTTCGTGCCGGGCGTTGTGGCATTCCGCACATCGCATATCGAAAACGGGCTGCACGACTCTCTCGTATGAGAACGGGCCTGAGCCCCAGGGCGGAGGCTGCGGTGAATGCGGTGGTGCCTTCATGGCCGCCAGGCGCCGGTTGTCCGGAACGTCGTGGCGACTCTCGTGGCAGCCGATGCAGGATCGCGTTTCGCCCGGCTGCAACTGAACCACGCTGCGCATGCGTTGGAGTTCGTTGAGATTCTCGTCTAGCGCCTGGAAGTAGAGCACCTTGCGGGCCGGGGCGGTGAATCGGGCCGATCCGTCCGCCTCGACCGGGACCAGTCCCTCGACACCCTTGGCCACGTAGGTCGTCCAGCCGCTCGGTCCGACCACATCCGTTTGGCCGGCATTCGGCGAATCGGAGCGGTGGAAGATGGGCGAAGCGTAGAAGTCGGTGAAGTGCTCGTACTCCTCGCGGAGCTTGCCGTCAGATCGGACCTGGGCCAGTGATTTCAGCTCCTCGCAGATGCGCAGGTGCTTGATGGCCCCGCGCGGAATGGCCGGCGAAAGGCCCTGGTACACGTCGCTGAGGATGAACTGGCCGGTCGGAGCTTCCTCCGACGCGCTGGCCGAGGCGTCCGCATGGTGGGCGGCCAGGACCGAAGCGATGACCGGAGGGCGGGGGCGGGGGCGGAGCGGCGTCGGGGCCATGCTGCCAATATTGGGATCGAGGTAGAGCAACTCGCGATTACCGTATCGATCGATCAGGTACAAACCAAACCGATGGGACGGGCTGTTCCAGTCACCGGAGGGCGAATGGCTGACCAACAGATAGTCGCGCGAGACGGGAATCGGGTCGCGGAAACAACGGCGGTCCGGGTAGCTGCCGATCTTGTTGCCGAACGTTCCCCAGTGGCCGTCGTAGCCATACGCCACATCCGGCGTGATGTTGGTTACGGCGTCCTTGTTGAATTGTCCTTCTTCAGGATTGACCAGAGCGATGGGCCCGTTGAAATCGCCGAAGTGCGAGATCATCACGCAGGAGATCTCGCCCGTCTCGGGAATCTCGTGGCCGTTCATCATGCAGTTGCGGGTGTCATTGCCGTACACCAGTTCGGGCTGGGTGCCGTCCGGACGGATTGCCCACAGGGTATGCCCGAAGTTCGCCCCCTTGTCCTGGTACTCCGAACGGGTCCACAGGATCCGGCCGTCGCTCATCACCGAAGGACCCCACTCGCTGATGTTCGCGAAGGACAACGTCTCGATGTTGCCGCCGTCGGCGTTCGAGCGGTGCAGGGTGAAGGCCATCGGGATGAAGCAGAGGAAGCGGCAGCCGATACGGGTGCTCACGAATGTCAGCCCACCGTCGGGCAGCGGGCAGGGATAGTAGTCGTGGAATCGCCCGCTCGTCAGTTCCTTCGGATTCGAGCCGTCGGCGTTCATGCTCATCAGATGCCAGTACACCTCCGCTTTGGCACCCGGCGGACGATAGGCGAAGAAGATCGTCTTGGCGTCGAAGTCGGCCACGGGATCGCGGGCAATGCCGTTGCCCGCGTCGAACAGCAGCGTCGTTTTGGCCTGCAAGGGTTCGAGCCGGCCATCGTTGCGAGGAATGGCGAGGATGAAGATACCGCCCCCGCCCTTGAGCGGGCTGTCCATGATGTCGGTGTAGTTGTGCGACGGCTCGTAAGGGAATCGTTTGACGAACAGTATTCGTGTCAGGCCTGCCAGGTCAGGATCGCGGAGCATGAGCCGGCGCTTGGCCATGCGGATCTCCCAATAGACCTGTTCGGCGGTGGAACTGTCCTGGTTGCCTTGGCCTCCGGTCGTCGATGCCTGAGCTTTGCGGCGCAGCTTCTCCAGTTCCGCGCGTTCGGCCGTCACGGCTAAGCCTTTGTCCGCCACCCGATCGAGCAGATCCTCCATTTGCTTCAAGGCCCGATCGACCGGGCTCATGTGGACCAGTGCGGGCCAGTACGGCCGGCCGCCGGGAAGTGCCGGCTTGTTCAACGCGGCAGGCGAGATCGGGTCGTTGGGTGCAATGTGTGCCCACGTCTCTCGTTCCCAGGCGAAGGCCCACTTCAGCGTGTCTTCGTAGGAGGGCGAAGCTGGAAGGTCGATGGCCGGATACGGGCAGGATGCCGCGTGCGCCTTCGGCGCGACGGCCGGCCATGCCTGACCGATCCAAAGCAAGACAACCAGTGTCAGGAGCGTGCGTGACGGAAGCCCGATGATCGGCTCGGTTTTCATCAGGAGGCCCTCGTTCTCAGCTCTCCAATCGTCCTGCGCGCGCCCATCACTGATAGGAAACTTGATTCCGCGATGGGCGGCGGCGTGGGCCCGGGGATGGGAGGGTTGGGGGGCGGGGGTAGTTTGGGTAGTCACGTCGGTCCTCCGGAGCGTCCCTTCCCACCGGCGGCCAGACAATTGCGACCCATTTCGCGGAGTCGGCCCGGCGTGCCGGGTGCCCGGGGACCGTCCACGGGCAACATGTGCGCAGTATACCCCTGCTCCCGGCCTGTTCCAGGCCGGAATTGAGAAAATGATTCAGTTTCCACGCTATTCCGGCTATCGCAACAGACCTTACCGCCGCCGACGCATCATCGCCAGACCGCCAAGGGCAAGAAGCGAGGAGGCGGGGGCTTCGGGAATTAGCGCGGACGGTTCCCTTCCGCCTCTGTCGTACCTTGGTCCGCAGAATCGCGCTCTTTCTTGTCCGCTGACGACTTTGCAGCCAGGACACGCTCAGGGCGGATTGACGGAAGGGGCCTGATCCTGCGGTTATCTCTCGTGGTGGATCAGAGACACCCAATTGGCGGGGCAGGGTTGGTGAACCCTTGGCAAACAGTACGTAAAAAGCGAAAACGCCGAGGAACGGATCCGTCGGCGTTCAGCGTGAACCCGGGGGTCGGTCGCGTTTGCAACCGGCCCGGCAATAGTGTGGGCCACACCCCATTCGAGTAACGCTGAACCCAAAATCCTGGACG
>JAPKGY010000570.1 GCA_026647385.1 Phycisphaerae bacterium
GGCGACATGATGTACAAGGAGGCCCCCGACATCGTGCCCGGGCGAATCCTCGACCTGCCCCGTCCCCGATTGAACAGCCTGCGGCGTTCGGTCTTCAAGGACATCCTCCGCATCGCCGAGAAGGCCGACCATATCCTGGTCAACACCCACGCGACCTTCCGCTGGAAACACGGACTGTTCCCCGCATTCGACCACGATCAGTTGGCCGACCTCGATCCCAACCTGTTCATGACCCTGGTGGACAACGTCGATTCCGTCCACGAGCGGCTCACCCGCGAACACGACTTGCAGCATACCCTCAAGGACATCCTCGTCTGGCGGGAAGAGGAGATCCTGGCCACCGAGGTCATGTCCACCATCATCCGCGGCCACGGCTCGTTCTACATCATCGCCCGCGGACTGGAGGACGTTTCCCACGACATGGCCGAGTCCGTTTACCGCCTCCTGTTCGAGCCGCAGCGCAAGCGGGTCTACCCGTCGTTCCCCATGACCCACGTCATGGATCTGCCGGACACGCTGGCGGAAATCGACGCGTTCCGGTCGATCATGGCCGAGCATTTCATCACCTTCGACCCGGGCGACATGGACGAAAAACGTCTGCCGGGCAAGGCCGCCGTCGCCCGGCGACAGGGATGGAAGGACCTCATGCTCGAGGTCAATGGCCGGGTGCTCTCGTTCGATATCGAGGAGGTGCTGGCCGTCGAAAACGACATCGACAACCAGATCTACGCCCGCGATTTCAAGCTGATCGACCAGTCGGACATGATCGTCAGCTACATCCCGCAGATGCCCGACGGCAAGCCCGGCCTGTCCAGCGGCGTCGAACGCGAGTTGCAGCATGCCTACGAGACGACCAAGGAGGTCTACGTCGTCTGGCGAGCCAAGGCCGACCCCTCGCCCTTCGTCACCCGGACCGCCAACGTCGTCGTGCCGTCTGTCGAGGAACTCCTCCGCCTCTTCCAGCAAAAGGGCTACATCGGGGATTTTCAGGTCCCATCGATCGTCTCAAAGAAAGCCCGCGACCGCGGCCGGCACGGGTGAGGGAAGCACTCAAACGCCGAAATGCCGAAAACCGAAACGTCGAAAACCGAAACACTGAAACTCCGAAACGCCGAAATCGAGCACCCACCCCGTTCATCGGGCTTCTCCTGTCCTCGACAGTCCGATTCATATCGGCGATCATGTCCGTGACCGAAACGGGGGCAAATCGCCGGGCGCTGGGCCGGAAAGCACGGCTTCGAGGCCAAAAGGGGACTGGATCCGTTACCGGAGGACGTTGAGGGTGGAGCTTACGTTCCATCGTGGCAAAAAGCGGCTTTTCGGCGAGCCGTTCCCACACGGTGCCTGTTCCCTTTTAGCCTCGCCGGCCGCGAACCAAAATGGGGATAGGCACCGCCTCGAAACGATACGCCAGAGGCAGGGATTGCCTGAACACAAAGAGTTTCCCGTCGCCGGAGGTGCGACACGGGCGGAGCCAGTTCCCGTTTTGCCCGCCAACGCGTGCTCCGCTTGAGCGGGAGGCGAGTTGCACCCGGTCGAAGTGGAAACGATCCGAGGGCCGCGACCATGGAAACGATCAACGTACGAACCGGCGCTCGTTGCCAGATGGTGGACGTGACCGACGAGGTCCAACGCGTCGTGTCAGCCGCCGGTCTGAAGGACGGGTATGTCCTCTGCTTCGTGCCGCACACGACGGCCGGCATCACCATTCAGGAAAACGCCGATCCCGACGTCCAGCACGACGTGCTCTGGAAGCTGGACCGGCTCGTGCCGCGGGAGGAGAGCGGTTATCGCCATAGCGAAGGCAACAGCGACGGGCACATCAAGAGTAGCATGATGGGCGTCTCAACGCTTGTCCCGGTGGATGCCGGCCGTCTGGTCCTCGGGACCTGGCAGGCGGTTTATTTCTGCGAGTTCGACGGCCCGAGGGCCCGCCGCCTGCTGGTCCAGTGCGTGAATGCGGTCCATGCCTGAACGGGGGCAACGTGTGAAAGGGTGAATGTGTGAAGGGGGCAACGTGTGAAGGGGTGAATGCCTGAACGGGGGCAACGTGTGAAGGGGTGAGTGTGCGAATGCATGAACGGGATGAATGTGCGAATGCGTGAACGGGATGAGTGTGCGAATGCGTGAACGGGATGAATGTGCGAATGCGTGAACGGGATGAATGTGCGAATGCGTGAACGGGATGAATGTGCGAATGCGTGAACGGGATGAATGTGCGAATGCGTGAATGGAATCAACTGCCCTGTTTAGCCGCGACCCGAAGGGGAGCGCTCAATACCTCCCCAAATCTGCCTAGGCGCACCCCAATAACACTTTATAATGGCATAACCCGCCCTGGCGACGTAGCCATGCAGGGTCCTCTGCGAGAACCCCACAGGGAGAAGAGCCCCCCATGTCCTCGGAAACTCCTTCCCGGTACCTCGGCCCGAACGAAGTGAACCCGTCAACGCGAGCCGCGCCCGCACCGGTTGCCCTCCCCGTTCCGACCTTCCAGGCCGGTCGGTTCTATCGCGTGGACAGCAGCCGCCTCAGCTTCACCGAATTGTGGCGCCACACGCGTTCCCCGCTCGTGCCCATCGTCTGGCTGACCAAGCTGCTTCGGATCCGCCTGCGCGAAGGATCGGTCAATGACCCGAACGTTCCCTCGCTTCGGCCGTTCGCCGTACCGGAAAGCGAGGTTGAGACGGCGATCCCGCCCGAGGTGCGAGCGAAAATGCAGCCCGCGCTTCGCGAGCTTGCGGACCTGGGCTTCGGCTCTCCCGTTTATTTCGTGATCAACGACGTCATACAGCACGCCTGTGCCTATCACGCGGCGATGACGCATCGGGACGGCAAGGCCGTCGCGCGGCTCCACGTCCACGTCGAGGGCGTGCAGAGGTCCAGGATGTCTTTGTTCGACGAGTTCGTCTCCGCTCTTCCTCGCGGCCGATTCGTCTGGTCGACGTCGGCGCGGGCCCAATCGTTCCCCCCGCCGGTCTGCCGCCTGAACTGGAAATACGGGGCGAGCGCCTCTCAACTCTGGCTGTCGCACCGCCAGGAGTTGGATTCCGTTCTTCTGTCGGAAGGGGCGGCTCAACCCGTGCGGACGCGGGAGGAGATGCTCGAGCTTCTCGAGCGGCATCACGAGGCCGTTCGAGACTTCAACCTCGCATACCAGTAATAGGTTAAAAGAAGACTGATAACCCCTACCGCCGTGATGGCAATGCGGTACCAGAAAAGGAAATCTTCAATGGCTAAGGTAGCCAGTGACACCGTATCGCTCAAATGGC
>JAPKGY010000571.1 GCA_026647385.1 Phycisphaerae bacterium
AGGGGAGCGGGAAAGCAGGAGGGGAGGGGGAGGAGGAGAGCGGGAGACAACGTGAGAGGGAGTCCAGCATAAACGTCTTAATGCGTCCTGTGACCTCCTAACTCCTGCCTTCCGGCCCGTGTCTCCTGACTCCTGGCTCCTGTCTCCTGTCTGCTCGCTTCTTTCTCCTTCCTCATTCCACCGTCACGCTTTTGGCCAGGTTTCGGGGTTTGTCCACATTGCAGTTGCGCAGGACGGCGGCGTGGTAGGCCATGAGTTGGAGGGGGATCACGGTCAGCAGGGGCTGAAGCGGTTCGGGGACGTCGGGGATGTGGAACACGTGCTCAGCCAAGTGGGTGATTTCGTTGTCGCCCCGGGTGGCGACGGCGATCACTCGGCCGCCGCGGCTGCGGACCTCCTCGATGTTGCCCAGGACCTTGTCGTATTGCTGGCCTCGGGGTGCGATGAACACCACGGGCATGCCCTGGTTGATCAGGGCGATGGGTCCGTGTTTCATTTCGGCCGCGGGCATGCCTTCGGCGTGGATGTAGCTGATTTCCTTGAGCTTGAGGGCGCCCTCCATCGCGATCGGGTAGTTGTATCCCCGGCCTAAAAAGAGCCAGTTTTCGCGTTCGACGAGGGTTTCGACGACCGAGCGGATCCGGTCGGACTGCTGGAGCACCTCGCCCACCTGGTCGGGGATACGGGCGAGGGCGTCGATCAGGCGTTCGGCGGCCTCCTGGGAGAGGAACCGCCGCCGGCCGAGCTGGATCGCCATCATCGCCAGCACCGCGACCTGGGACGAGAACGCCTTGGTGCTGGCCACGCCGATCTCCGGCCCGCAGTGGAGGTATATACCGGCATCGGTTTCGCGGGCGATGGTGCTTCCGACGACGTTTACCACGCCGAGGGCGAGCGCGCCCTTGAGTTTGGCTTCGCGGACGGCGGCGAGCGTGTCGGCGGTCTCGCCCGACTGGCTGATGGCGATGATTACGGTTCCGTCGTCGATCAGCGGGTTGCGGTAGCGGAATTCGCTGGCGTATTCGGTTTCAGCCGGTAGCTTGGCGACGTCCTCGAAGAGGTATTCGCCGACCAGTCCGGCATGCCACGCGGTCCCCTGGGCGGTGAAGATGATCCGCTTGGCGCGGGCGAGGGTGCGGGCGTGTTCGGCCAGGCCGCCGAGGACGATCTGCCCTTCACGCACGTCGAGTCGACCTCGGAGTGTGTTCGCCAGGGACAGCGGCTGCTCGAAGATCTCCTTGGCCATGAAGTGCTCGTGTCCGCCGAGTTCGATCTCCTCCAGGGAGAATTCGATCGCCTGGACGTCCTTGGTGACGGGAACGGCGTCGAGGGTCGTGGTGCGGAGCCCGTCGCGGGTGAGGACCGCCATCTCGCCGTCGGCCAGATACACGACCTGGGTGGTATGTTCGACGATGGCGGCGGCATCCGAAGCGACGATGTATTCTCCGTCGCCCACGCCGATGATCAGCGGACTGCCCTTACGCGCCGCCACCAGGCGGTCCGGCTCGTCGGCGGAGATGACCGCGATTCCGTATGTGCCCTGGACATCGTGCAAGGCATCCCGGACGGCCTGCTCCAGATTCCCCCGGTAGCAGTGCCCGACGAGCTGGGCGAGCACCTCGGTGTCCGTATCGCTGGCAAAGGTAATTCCCTGTCGTTCGAGGAAGGTCTTCAGGGTCCGATAATTCTCGATGATTCCGTTGTGGACGAGGGCAATGCGACCGGCCTGATCCAGGTGAGGATGGGCGTTTCGTTCGCAGGGGGTGCCGTGGGTCGCCCAGCGGGTGTGAGCGATGCCCAGGTTGGCTGTGGAGCCCTTTTCGGGCAGTTTGTCGGCCAAGTTGGAGATTCGGCCGACGGCCCGCGTGACCTCGATGCGGCTGTGTTCGAGCAGGGCGATGCCGGCCGAGTCGTACCCGCGGTACTCGAGTCGTTTGAGGCCTTCGATCAGGATCGGACAGGCTTTCTTATGTCCGATATAACCGACGATGCCGCACATGGTAGACCTTTCAAGGGGCTGCCTGCGGGAGTATAGCTGGGCTGCTCCCGCAGGCGCGGTTATTCCTAGCATCGGCTAGGGGCGGGGGCTTGATTCGTAAATCGAATCGGGGTGGATATGCTCGAACAGCGGGGTCGGGTGTTTCACAGGCGGAGGCGTGGGAGAGGAGGAGAGAAGGGGAGGCAGAACGGGAGGCTGGAAACGAGGGGAGGGTGTCGAGGGAATGGAGGGTGTGAAAGGGATGGAGGGTAAGAAGGGCGTGGACCGCCGGCTGTGGTTCGCACGCTCGCTCAATGACCGTGCAGGGTCGTGTCACATGCCTCCGGTACGGTGGTGGGTCAGCGGACGTCGCGAATCGAGTCCATCCGGGCGACCAGGACCGCTCCGGTGCGCGGATGAGCCCGAGCGAACGGGGAAAGCGGATGGGCAGGTCCGGCGTGTGGCGGAATTCCGCACGGTGATTTAGATTAGGAGCGTACCCCAGTGGATGGGCGGAACAAAGGGAACCTGTGGTCACGTCCGTGATTCCAGGTGCCTGCGCGAGTCCGCCCAACGCTACGGGGATGGGCTCCACGTGGGCGGAAGGAATCTGGATGGTGCGGCGTGAGGAGTGATGCATGACCGAGGATCGCGGGCATTTGATGACCGAGAAGGTGAACGAGCGTTCCCGGGCGATCGACCGGATGTCCGTGGCTGAGTGCGTCGATTTGATCAACAGCGAGGACGCGCGGGTCGCGGAGGCGGTGGCGACGGCTCGGGACTCGATCGTCGCGGCGATCGAGTTGGTCGTGGCTGCCTTTCGAGCGGGCGGGCGACTGATTTACGTTGGGGCAGGCACGAGCGGCCGGCTGGGTGTCGTCGATGCATCCGAGTGTCCGCCGACTTTTCTGACCGATCCGACGATGGTGCAGGGCATCATTTCCGGCGGCAACCAGGCGATGTTCCGGTCGATCGAGGGCGCCGAGGACGATCCGAACGGGGCGGTCGAGGCGTTGAAGGAACGGGACCTCGGCCCGAACGACGTTGTTTTCGGCATCGCCACCGGCGGTACGACCCCGTTCGTACACGGGGCGATTCGTTACGCCCGGCAGGTGGGGGCCAAGACGGTTTTCTTCGCCTGCGTGCCGTGCGAGCAGTGCCCGGATGAAGCGGACGTTTCCATCCGCGTTCTGGTCGGGCCGGAGGTGATCACGGGTTCGACGCGGATGAAGGCCGGCACGGCGACCAAGATGGTTCTGAACATGGTCACGACCGTGGCGATGGTCCGGATC
>JAPKGY010000572.1 GCA_026647385.1 Phycisphaerae bacterium
TGTTCCTGCACGGCGGCTGGATGCACGAGGAATTGCTGGACTCGCGACGGCTCCGTCTGGCCGCCGGACAGCGACACGTAAGTGCGTTCGATAACGAGCCGGTCCTCGTGCCTGGAAACCAGCTTTGCGGTCATGCGGATCGGTTGCTTCAGGCCGTCGGCAAGCTGGTAGCCTTCGAACGTGGTCCAGGCTCCCGGCGCGAAGCGTGCCCACCGATCGTAGTCCGGGTTGCGCACCTTGCCGCCCGCGGACGCGACGGGTGCGCGTCGAGCCATGCCGGCCATGATCAGCGGGGCGATGTACTGCTGGACGAAAGGCGCTTTGACGGTATCCGTGTGTCCGCCGAAGTCGCCCACCTTGGCGAACTCGGGCCGCCACCGGATGTGGGCCAGCTTTGCGTATTGCGCGCGGGTTTCCGCGGAAGGCCGGGACGGCATCCGAAAACCGCGAAGGCCCGCGGAAGGGGAGGCGGTGCGATCGGCGGTCCCCGCCATCGGCACGAGATAGGCCAGGACGCCGTCCTTTTCCGAGGTGAAGACGTACATTCGGTTGCGGACGCGCTGGAGCGCCCGGGTGAGGTCGTAATCCGCGCTGATCGAGGCGCCGAGCAGAATGACGTTTTCGACCGGGCAGGTCGGCGGAAGGGCTTCGAGGGTGAAGACGGTGACGGCTGTGCCCGCGGAAAGCCCCATCAGCGTGACCGGTGCACCCGGATGGGCCTTGGCATACTGTTGAATGCTCCGCGCGCACTCCGAGGCTTTGGATTTTTTGTACTCGACGCTCGAGTCCTGGTCGGCCACGACGCCCATGCCGGTGTTCCATGGAAACACCTCTCCGGCGCCGGGGTATCCCGCGTCGCGCAGGCCCTGCCTGACGCCGCCCGCCCAGTTTTTGAACGTGCCGCCGCCGCCGGCGCCGTCGAGGTAATAGATGTAACCGCGGGTCATGCGTTCGGCGCGATCGGGCATGGGCTGGACGCAACCGGCGCCGAGCAGCGCCGACGCGACATACCCGGACAAGAGAGAGAACCGTACACGTGTCTGGTGATGCGTTTTTTTTCCGGAAATCATCGGGTAGTCTCCTGTGATCGAGGTTCTCCTCGCGGACGCCTGGCGCATACCGCGTCCGGAGGGTGGCCCCTGATTCCTAGAGGCCTTTCTTTGTTGATGCCCCGACGGCCACGAACTCGAGATCGTCACAGCGGTCGTTGTCGTCGTATCGGACGATGCAGTAGTGGGGCGTGCCGAGATCGGTGATCATGCCGGCGTCGTAGAGTTGGACGAGTCGCCGGGTGTTTTGGCTCCGGACCACGAGCAAGGGTCCGCCGAATTCGAGCTTCGCCTCGCACTCCTGGGGGCCCTTGCCCTTGACCATTTCCTTCAGGATGAGTCCGCGCGGGATGTCCACCTTGCGGCTGCTTTTTTCAGCCTTGCTGACGGAGGCGATTTTGTCGTTGAGTGCCTCAACCACATAGTGCTGCCGTCCGAGCACGTCGAGCTTGACCGGGTAGGTCCGCCAGCGGCGTTCGCCGCGGACGTCCTTGAATACGTCGAGGGGCTGGCCGAACGCCTCGTCGGCCGCCGAGACCGGCCGCCCGACGAGCGAATCCCCCCGCTGCTTGACGTCGACATCCTCGACCACCTCTCCGACCAGGCGCACGCCGAGTTTCACCCCGGTCTTGACGGGGTTACAACCGGCGGCAAAGACCACCAGGATCGACAAGGCGCAAGCGGCTCGCCCATACGGGACGCCGTTCGACCCGCTTGCGGCTTTTGTCCTGGCTCGTGAATTGGGGAGAGTGCGTGCATTGGGCAACATGAAATCCTCCTTCCGGTGCTGTCAAGAGGCCATCCGGGCCCTTACTCCAGGGCCGCGAAGAAAACCACGACGGACCGGGCCTCTGCCGGGCAGCCATAGCCTGAAACTGGCGGCGACGACCGCCAGTCAACGATATCATGCGGTGAATCAAGGGCCGTATCGATCCACGGCCGCCAGGGGTTTTCGTGGCCGTTCTCCACCGGCGGCAGCTCCAAGTCCAACGGCTCCCCGTAAGTGTTCAGGATCAGGTGCAAGAGCAGCTTGTCGTTCCGCATTTCCGCGCCGAACGCAATACGGTGCGAACACTCGCCCCAGCCCGGCTGGCCGATCCTGGCGCCGTGCCAGGGGCCCTTCGCCCGTCGCAGCAGTGGGTTCAGACTCATGGGTTTGAACTCGTGCTTGGTAGTACGCGGCAGCCGTCGCCCAATCAGCAGTCTCACGAATCGATGGATATCCGCATGTTTCTTGAGCAGCGTCCAATCGAACTCGCTCTCCTCGTCATCGTCGCGGCAGCCGTTGTTGTTGCCGTGCTGGGTGGGTCTTACTTTGTCGCCCATCAGCATCATGGGCGTGCCAACCGCGAGCAACGTGGCGGTCAGGAAGTTCTTCACCTCGCGGTTTCGCAGTTTTTCCACCGCGGGATCGTCCATCGGTCCCCCGATGCCGTAGCTCCAGCTTCGGCGGTCGTCGGAGCCGTCGCGGTTACCGGGGCCGTTTCGTTCGTTGTGTTTGTGATCGTAGAGGACAAGGTCATTGAGGGGGAAGCCGTCGACGCGCCTCTCGTAGACGATGGTTCGAGCGGATGGTCGTTTCAGCGGCGTATCGCCTTCCCGGTTATACGTGCTCGAGTCGATCACTGCGCTTTTCATTGCTGCGGCGACGTTGGCGCCTTTCCCGCGGGAGGCGTTACGATCGTAGCTGTCCGGAACCACCACGCCGCGGCCATACGGGTCCAGAAGGAGCTTATCGCCGTCGAAGCGCATCCCGTTCGGCGGGTCGACCGGACCGTCGGCTTGATAGCCGTCGATTTGCCCGGGCCGCAGGCGGGGTGCGAATACGTGCCCGTAGTGGCAGGTGCGGTTGGCTGCCTGATCCATGTGGATCGCGCGTACGGGCCTCGGGTCATCCAAGCGGTTGCAGAGCAGCAGTTGCGTGCCGGACGCGTTCCGCGAACACAGGGTGGAATTCACCCCGCAGCCGTCGAGCGTGGCGCGAAAAGGTGCGCTTCGACCGTTGTTCCCGACAGGCTTCATGGTGACTCCCCGGCTTCTCGCCCACCTGTCCCAGGATCGCAGTCCACCGGGTGTGCGACCTGGGCTGGCAGGCCTGGGTCTGCACCTGGGTTTTGGCGGATCGGCCCGTCTTTGGTCCCGCCTCCTCACTTGCCGGCGGGAACGGTGAGCAGTGGTTCCGCCTGACCCCTGGCCGTCGATTGCAGCGAGAACATGTAC
>JAPKGY010000573.1 GCA_026647385.1 Phycisphaerae bacterium
TAGGAGCGACTCGTCGTGCACGACCCTCACTCCGGTCTGTCGCCGCAAGGCCGGCAGATCCATTTCACGATCGACCGCCAACGGTTGTTCGACGCAGCAAATCGGCAGGTCACGGACCGCCTGCAACACCTGGACGGCTCGAGCCAGGCTCCACGCTCCGTTCGCATCCAGCCGCAGCGTACACCGCCCGCCCAAAACCGCGGCCGCCGTCCGGATACGGGGCTCGTCGTCCGGGTATCCGACCTTTAGCTTAAAGTCGCGCAGACCGAACAGTCGCATCTTGCGGACCGACCACTTGAGCGTGTTGACGTCGTCGCCGGAGATCACACCGCTGTAACGCACCTGACTGATGCTGCCGGGCCATCCGAAGGCCGGCAGGCCGGACCAGCCGACCGCCTCGCTGATCGGTCGGCCGAAGTGCCGGCTGTACGCGTCCAGCAAGGCCAGCTCGATGCCCGCGCGGGCGGCGGTCATGACCGCGCCCTCGGCGGTACGGGTCGGCAGGCGCTCGATGCACTCGAGCGCTTCGGGAAAACTGGTCGGGCGAAAGTCCAGCAGATCCGCCGGGAGCTCCTCGCGAATCGCCCGAACAACGCTCTCAACGGTTTCACCCGAAACGTATTCCCTCGGCAACGTCTCGCCGTAGCCCAGGGTGCCGTCGGCCAATTCGACTTCGATGACGATGGGGTCGGCCACCTCCCGTTCGCGCGCGGCATGCCGGAAAGGCCGGCGCAGTGGAATCGCCAGCGGGTAAATGCGAACGTAGCGAATGTGCGAGGACGGAATCACGCCCGGAATCGTAGACCGGCCTGTCGGGCTTGTCTATCCAGGCTCGCGATGGATTCGGCGGTGGGTCCGTGACCGTTTCTCCGGGTGGGTGGCATGGGCTAACTTGTTAGCCCGTGGCCGCTGCAGTTGAGACACGGGCTAACAAGTTGGCGCGCCACGGCGACCTGTTCTTCCGCTCCGACGTACAGACCTACCTCCAACGCGATGTCCGAGACCTTGCTCAGGTGGGGAGCGAGGCCGCCTTCCTCCGTTTCGTCAAAGCCTGCGCCGGGCGTACCGGCCAGTTCCTCCATTACTCCGATCTCGCGCGCGACACGGAGGTCCGTGTGAACACCGCCCAAAGCTGGCTTTCGATCCTGCAGGCCAGCTTTCAGGTCATGTTGCTCCAACCCTATCACACCCACGTCACGAAACGGCTGATCAAGAGCCCCAAGCTCGACTTCCTGGACACCGGCATGTGTGCGTATCTCACCGATTGGACCTCACCGGAAACGTTCGAAGCCGAGGCGATGGCCGGGGCGATCCTGGAGACCTCTGTATTCACAGAACTCCTCAAGAGCTCGTGGCACCGAGGCCGCCCGCCGCGCGTCTATTGCTATCGCAACAAGGACGGAGACGAAATCGACTTCCTTTTCGTGCAGGATCGGAGACTCTACCCCGTGGAAGTGAGGAAAACCGCCTCGCCTCGACCGGATATGCTGAAAGCATTCGATGGTCTCCAGCGAATCAAAATGCCGATGGGGAACGGCGCCGTGCTCTGCCTCTGCCAGGAGACGCTGCCGCTCTCGCCCAAGGTGCAGGCTGTCCCGATCGGGCTCGAATGACAAGGGAACGGGGCGGGTCCTTCGGTTGGATACGGCGGATCGACTTCGGGAGGCTGACATCAATCAGTGACGCGCGCCCCACGCCACGGCGGTGTTCGTTTCTCCAACGCTACCGCGGGGAGGATGAATCGTCGCGTAGTTCCGCTTCGGAGATCGTTCCGCCCGCGCGCTCTTCATCGAGCCGGCGGAACATCGTGCCGAGATCGAAGAACCCGCCGACCGCCACAACCGCCGCCAGGCTGAAGTAGCTGACGACCGCCGCCACGATCACGTAATACCAGAACAGCGCCCAGCCGGTCATTATCCACCTCCCGCCGCCATGAACGAACCCGTGCCAATCCTCGGCCCGGTGGCGGGGTCGCTCGCCCGCTCTCCCCAGAGCGAGCCCAGATACAGCCCCAGCAGCCCAAACGGATAACTGATCAGGCCCACGTACGACTCATGCACATACACACTGAACCGCGCGATCGCGTGCACCGGCACGTGGCCGACCTCGCGCGTCCCGGGCTCGACGATCAGCACGATCACCCGCAAAGCGAGATAGGCCAGGCCCGGCAACGCCCCGCCCAACAGCGCCAGATAAGCGCCGCGCGCGTTGGCCCGCCGCCAGTACAGGCCCCCGGCCACCAGAGCCAGCGAGCCCGCGCCGTAGATCGTCCCGGTTATCGACAGATAGTTCCAGAGGGTGCTCTGAGGCTGGAACCAAAGACCCCAGTACAAGATCCAGACTGCCATGATCAGGATGAATAACCTTGTCAACCAGACGCGCGCCGACGAACCGAGTTGGACCCCCAGGAACTTCCGCGCCGCCGGTGCGACGATATCCTCGGTGAGAACGCCGCTCCAGGTCAGCAGGTACCCCGCATGCGTGGACATGAACGCCGCCAGCATACCGGCCATCAACAACCCCATCAGCCCGACCGGCAGGCCGGCCAGCAGGAGCGGCATCGCCAGCCGCGATTCCACACCCTGCACGCCGCCCTTGTGACTGAAGTAAGCCAGGGCCGCCAGCCCCCAGATCATCGGGATCGCCGCCCTGCCCAAGCTGCTGACGCTGGTCAGCGACCACATGATCCTGGCGGTCCGCGGTGAATCCGCCGCCGCCGTCCGAAAAGCCACCGGCTGCCACGTATTGATCGCCACGCCGTTTATGCACTGCCACAGGACCCAGACCAGGCCCAGCCCCAAAAACCCTCCACCCACCAGATCCCGCGTCGTAAACGGATTCAACCCGTACCCCGGCCGATGGACCTCGACCGCCGTCAGAATCCCTCGAAAGCCCCCCACGTCCGGATGTTTCCAGACCCACCACGTCACCGCCCCCATGCTGGCCGCCAACACGATGGACCGCAAGTAATTCGTCAGAGCGACCGATACCATGCCGCCCACCACCGTGTACAGCAACACCAACACAACCAGCGCCACCATCACCAGGGCGGTGGAAGAAAGAACCATCGAGCCCGCGCCCCCGACGCCGGTCACGGGAATCGTCACGTCGGGGATCCGCATCACGATCCTGACGAAGTCCGCCTCGGGCCGCAGAAACATGCCATAGTTCAAGATGCCGGCCGTCGCGATAATAAACCCGCCCAACAGCCGCACCCCGGGCGAGTACCGCCTCTGGTAATAGTCCGCGACGGTGGTCGCACCCGAT
>JAPKGY010000574.1 GCA_026647385.1 Phycisphaerae bacterium
TAGGCGCCGACGTAGGAGGCGATGTCGAGGCGAATGTGCGGGTAGTCCCACTTGACCTCCGGCGGCACCCAGACGGAGACGAGAACGGTCTTTTCCGGAAGACGGTTGAACTCCGCCGGCACGCTTTCGGTCTTGGGCGCGGTCTGCAGCGCAAGCTGGCGAATCGCCGCACAGCCGGTGGACAGGGGCAACAGGGACACCACCAGGCAGAGCGCTCCCCGGGTGGCGCGGCGGGTTGCGGGGTTCATCGAGGGGGAAAGGCCTCGCAGGTCGCCACGGCGACGAGCACTGAAGCCCGCGGGTCTTTGGGGAACACACGGTTGGAGGAAGGATCGCGGCATTGGCCAGGCTGACCGAAGCTGGTTCATGAGCATTCTCCACGCAGGCAACGCAGGGCAACCGTTCAACGCGCCGGCAGGCTGCCCTCGTACAGCCCGACCGCGATTTTGACACCCCAGGACACCACGAGCAATAGGGCTCCCAGGTAGACGAGATTGACCGCGTTCACGCGGTACCAGTTCAGGCTGGGGTAGCGGCCGCTGGCGGCGCAGATCAGGCAGGCCAGGGCGGCCAGGACCGTCCCCGCCGCCAGAAGCGAGCCGAAGAGACTCGCCCGGACGGCATCGATAAGCCGGCCTCGAACGAGGCAGGCATAGGCCGTGGTCATCCCGCAAGTCGGGCACGGATAGCCGCTGATCGCCACGAACGAGCACGGGGGCAAGCCGAGTTGCCGGTGCGTCCCCAGGTGGTTGCGGCTTGGGCTTACCCAGACACCCACCGCCAGGACAGCCGTCAGGATCGTGGCAAAAACCAGAGCGTACAGCCGCCCCACCACGGGTGACTCCAGGCGATGCCAGACCACGAGCCGCCCGAGCGGATGGACGACGGGACGAGCCTGCACGACCGGCGGCGTGGCGGGTTCGCAGATCATGTCACGGATACGATCGACCATGTGCGGGGTACCATCCGGTTCGGTGGGTTTTGGGGTGCCCAAAGGCGAGCCCCGAAAGGGGACAGTCCCCGGGCTTCTCGCACACCCTTTAAGGCTTTTCAGGGTATCAGCCTATGAGTTTGGGGTCAACGTCGGCGGCGCGGGTCTCGCCCACCGGGCGGGCGCCGGCCTGGGGCGCGGATTTCGCGGCTCCGGCTGATGCCATCGGCTGGCAGACCTGCTCCAGGTCGGCCATAAACCGGCTCATGGCTTGGCAGCGATGCTCGGCGATGATCCGGGTCGACGGAAACCGGAAGCACTCCTTGATCCAGGCGGGCCAGAATTCGTACTGCTCCTGCCGTCGCCATGCGGCGACCATGTCCGAGAGCGTGCGCCCTTCCGCCATCTGGCGGCGGACCATGAGGAAGATGGCCTGGGGTCCGACCTGATCGAGGTTCTCCGCCTCAGCCAGGATCCGGGCCTCGAGGATCGCGGGCGATCGTTGATTGCAGGTTCGCACGATGCGGGCGGCCTGCTGAACGGTTCCGGCTGGGAGGAGTCCTTCAAGGCGCTGCTGAAGCCAGTCGGCGGCCAAGTCGCGCTGGCGGTCGGTGGTCCGACGGAGAAGCAGATCGCGTTCTCGAACCTGACCGGCCGCGAGTTGCAAAAGCCACCCCGCGTCGTGGTAGAGCGCGGCGGCCGTGAGCGCGAGACGATCGATGACATGGTTGGCCAACTCGGGAACCGCCGCGATGATCTGGGTGAGCCCGGCGACGCGCTCAGAATGCTCCCAGATAACGCAGTCGATGGGCTTGCCGTCCGGAAGGATGCAGAGATCGGCCCGCGCCTTGGCCCGGAGTTGGTCGCTCATATCCGTCCTCCAGGAGCGGATTATCCCACATCCCTGAGGAATTGCCACAAGAAGATACCCTACGAGCCGTGCTTGGGGAGAACTGGACAGAACCAAGGTAGATGCCTTGGGCTCTGGGCGCCGAAGGTGAAGGCTCAGGGGGGCCGGGCCAACAGGAAAGTGCGATCAACCCTGTCCGAGCGGGCGCGCGGACAAAAGTCCGCGGCTCGCGGGTTTCTCTTCTCGTCATTCTTGTTCAATGGCCGCCGGAGGTACCCACCCCGTGCAGCGACTCCGCGCGGCTCAGCTTGGGCCACGCGTAACCGTACAGTGCGATCAGCACGAAGCACAACAGGGGCACGATGAAGCCCCGGGACATGTCGTAGTGGTCGGCGACGGCCCCCATGAGCTTGGGCAGCAAGGCCCCGCCCACGATGGCCATCACGATGTAGGCCGACGCGCCTTTCGCCTTGTTGCCCAGGCCGAAGATGCCGAGTGCGAAGATGGTCGGGAACATGATCGACATGAAGAAATAGCTCAGGAAGACGCACACGACCGAGAGCCAGCCGAGCTTGCAGAAGACCAGCAGGCAGGCCACGACGTTGAGCAATGCGTAAAGACCGACGATCTTGTGCGCGGACACTCGCCGCAGCATTGCCGCCCCGACCACCCGCCCGATGAGGAAGCAGATGAATCCGAAGGACGCGAGGTTGGACGCCCCCTTGTTGGTGATGCCGACGATCCCGTCCTGGTACGAAAGCTCCTTCGGATACGCATCCGCCAGCAACAGCCGGTTGAGTCGCCGTTCGTTTCGGCCCTTGGCTTCCTCGGCCAGCAGTTGCGTGGTGGTTTCCCGCAGCGCCACTCCGCCAAACCGCTCCGGGCTGTGCAGGCTTTCGCTCTGGATCAGGGTGTTGAGATCCTGCATGATGGCCACTCGGGCAGCGGTCTCGCCGACGGTGCCATTGCGGTAGTCGGCCAGGGTCCGCCGGGTCGAATCGGAAAGCTTCGTCGCCAGGAACGCGGAGAGCGGGTCAGCGTCCCCCGGCTCGCTCAGCTTCGCCGCCAGGGACGAAGTGTCCTTGAAGTCCGAGCCGACGAAGGCCGTTCTGAGTTCCACCCACTCGCTCATCCGCTTTCCCACCCACGTACTCTTGTCCTGGTTCAACCAGGAGGCCGGCAGCGAGGGCGGCTCGGAGGTCATGTAATTGATCAGAAAGCTGAAAATGCCCGCCTGAGCCGCCACGTAAAAGAACTGGGCGAGCACGGCGCCGGTGAAATGCTCGTGCGACCAGACGCTGTGATGCGACAGCCGCTTGGTGACGCCGATCAGCCAGATCGCCGCGACCACAATGGCCAGGCAGCCGGCGGCGACGAGCGTCAGCAGCAGCGCGGTGTCGGCCGTCACCGAAAGACCGGAGGTAAACGGCAGGGCCGAAACCACGCCCACGAGCGGCGGACCGGCGCCCAGGGAACTCAGCGTTA
>JAPKGY010000575.1 GCA_026647385.1 Phycisphaerae bacterium
ATGGCGCCCATCTGAACCAGCAGCGGCTGGAGCACTTGCGTCTCCAGCGGCCCCGGGGGCAGGTCCTCCGGCAGGCTGACGCGACGCGCGATCGGCGGCGGAATCTCGAGCACGGATTCCAGGGCCATCATCTTCTCTTCGGTGCTGGCGTGGACGAGCTGCTCGGTCAGGAACGCCCCGAACAGCGGCTCCACGCTGCGGAACACCAGCAGCCTGTGGATCGACTCGTTGAGCGTGACGTGCCCGCCGTCCTCGCTTCGCGTGAGGTAGCCGAGGGCAGCCATGTTGTTCAGCATGAACTCGAGTTGTTCGCGGAACGCCGCGAGCCGCTCGGCCGTCTCGAACCGCTTGCCCAGGAACGACCGCACCTCGTTCAGCGTACCCGTCCGGGTCAGCATGTAGATCAGCACGTTGTAGGGGATCATCGAGCGGCTTCGCAGCTTCGCAGGCCCGGCTTTGAGCAGCGTCTGCAACTGCCCCTCGGTCCAATACTGCTCGTTCTTGCCACGAGTGGGCCTCTTGCGTTCGAGTTCCTTCCTTGCCCGCAGCAGGCCGGGGTCTTTCGTCGTCGCGGGGATCTGATCGTACTTGCGTTTCCACTTGACCAGTCGGACGTCGTCTTCGTGGGCGAGCACAAAGACGTACCCCTTCGTATCGAATTGGGGGCGGCCCGCTCGCCCGAAGATCTGGTGGGCGATCGACGGGGCGATCAGCTTCTTTTCCCCGTGCTTGCCTTTCATGAGCGTGCTGAGCACCACCGATCGCGCGGGCAGATTGATGCCGGCCGCCAGCGTTTCCGTGCAGACCACGAACGGCACGAGCTTGCGGGCAAACAGCGTCTCGACGATCTCCTTGTGCTTGGGCAGCACGCCGGCATGGTGTACGCCTACGCCCCGAATGAGCATCTGGCGCAGCTTCGGCCCGACGCCCTCGGCCAAGTCGTCCTTGTACGCGGCCAGCTCCGCGTCGATCTCGTTTTTCATCGCGCTGCTGACGAGAGGCAGGCCCTTCAATCGTTCCGCCACCTCCCAGCACTCGTCGCGGTTGAAGCAGAACATCAGCGCGGGCACGCGGCACCTGTCGTCCTCGTCCGAGATCATCTCGGGCAGCAGCTCGGTGAGCAGCTTGTCGCCCACCCAGTTGAATTCGAGCGGTACGCGGCGTTCCGTCGACTGCACCAGCTTGACGTCCCGTCCGTGCTCCACCCGCAGCCACCGGGCGAACTCGTAGGGGTTGCCCACCGTGGCGGACAGCAACAGCACCCGCACGTGAGCGGGCAACAGCACGAGCGACAGCTCCCAGACGATCCCCCGCTCGATGTCGTTGAAGTTGTGGAACTCGTCCATGACCACCCCGGAGACGTCGCTCATGTCCGAGAGCCCCGGTTCCGGCGAGATCAGGTGATTGAGCAGGATCTCGGCCACGACCACCCGAACGAGCGCGTCGGGGTTCACCTTGCGGTTGCCGGTGATCAGGCCGATCTCCTCCCGGCTGAAGCCCCATTTCTCCGCGAGGTCCTGCAACTCGCGGAACTTCTGGTCGGTCAGGGCGATCAGCGGCGTGGTGTAGTACAGCCGCCGGCGGCTGTGTAGCGCCTCGAACACCGCCGCCTCGGCGATCAGCGTTTTGCCCATTCCCGTCGGCGCGCAGACCATCACCCCCCCCGGCGAGTCGAACCAACCCAGCAGGGCCTCCTCCTGGTAGGTATACAGTTCGAACGGGATCGCCTCCAGGAATTTGCCGCAGATCTCATCGCGCGTCATGCCCTAAGGATCGCCGCGACGGACGAAAAAGTCGAGCCCGGTCAGCTTGCGACGGTGAGGGAGGAAGACGCGGCCCAGCCGAACGGAAGTGACAGGCTCAGCGGGCCAGCAGGCTGTGTACAATTGCCCCCAGGGCGATGGCGGCCGTCTCGATGCGCAGAATGTTTGGCCCGAGCGACACGGGGCGAACGCCCGCTGCGATCGCCTCGACGATCTCGTCGTCGCTCCACCCGCCTTCCGGACCGATCAATGCGAGCACGCGGCCGGCTGATCGTAGATCGGCCAGCATCTCGGCGATCCGCCGGGGCTCGATCGAACCGCGGCGACAGGCGGGGGCGTCGTTGTCGCACGGCGTCTCGGCGGCGACGTTGCCCGCGCTCACCAGCAGCATCCTCAGATCGTACTCCGCCCGGTCGGCCAGCACCTCCCGCAGCGAGCGTATCGGGCGGAACTCCGGCAGCCAGGCCTGGCCTGACTGTTTGGCCGCCTCGATCGCGGTGCGCTGCCACCTGTCGAGGCGATGGCCTGAAGCGCCAGCCACCGATCGCACAGTTGATATCGGCTGGAGGACGGCGACGCCCAGTTCGGTACACTTCTCGACGATCGCATCCTGTCGCGGCCCTTTGGGCGGAGCGAATGCCAGAGCCAGGGCGGGCCGGGGCGGCGAAACTTCGGTGACCGCTTCGATCGCGACGTGGATCGTTCGACCGCCGGTCGCTCCGACGCGCCCGAACGCCTGCCGCCCCCGACCGTCGAAAACCGCGATCCGATCGCCGGCCGATAACCGCCGCGATTGCCGCGCATGACGGGTCTCAGCCTCGGAAAGTTCGGCGGCCGGCGGTTCGATCCGCGTAACGTGGAACCGCGGGATGCTCATGCCGGCTATTATCGAAGCCCGACTGCCCGGGTGCAACGAAGGTTCCTCGCGCTTCTGGTCGATGCTGGCTATGCGTGCGATCCCCTCGAGGTCGGGAAGGACCGCGCACTTATCGGGCGGGAAACGAACCATGACCGCGTCAGTGGATAAACCCAAACCCGTCGAGACACCGCCAGCGACCGATATAACCGATCTGGACGACGTCGAAGCGCTCCTCGAACAGGCTGACGCGCTTGCGACCGAAGCCGTCCGGGCGGTCGAAGCTGCCGCCCCGGTCGATCTCGACGAATCGTTGGCTGTGGCCGCGGTCGAGCCCGCCGCCGATGCACCGTCGGCGGAATCGCAGGCCCCCGAGAAATCCGCCGCCAAGCCGGGGGGGATCGGGGGGACGCTCGACGATCTGGATAACCTCCTGCAAGAACTGGGCGAGCAGCAGCCCGCGATTGTCGTCGAGGAGCCCGTTGAAACTGAAGCCGCGCCGATCCGGGCCGAAACGGCACCTGAGGCCCAAGCTGATGAGCCCATTCGCTGGTGATCAGCGGTTCGTTATACGAGGAAACCACCACCGAGGCCTTCACCCTGAGGGCATGGTCCACAATTGCTTGGGGAGTCACTT